>CAJFUL010000029.1 GCA_904420245.1 Candidatus Paralachnospira avium | reverse complement strand
TAAGCAGCGTACGCTAACTGTTCGTCTGCGTTTATATTTAGGTTTCCGTTTTGATGACGCAGCCACGGTCTGCGGATGGCTTCCCAGACTTCTAAACCCCCGTCGAAACCAGTACAAGCCCTGGTAACGCAGAGCAAAAGTCTGCCCATAAAGGTATCCTTATTATAAGCCGGACTACGGCTTCTGTCAAGTCATTCCCGCCGCTTCCCGGAAACGCGGGGCCCTCCGGCACCGGCGCGCGGCAAAAATCCCTCCAAGACCGCGACGCATCCGGCCTGACGGCAGGTTCTTGCCGGATGGCCGAAAACGTCTCCTGCCATGGGACGGAAGCTTCCGGCACGCAAAACATCCCAAGCTTTCGCCCCCAGGAACTATTCTTTATCCCGTCCGCGAAAATACAGGTTGATTTATTTCCAAGGTCTGATATAATCAAGCTAAGGCTAATCATACTAGTACGGATAAAAACACAGAAAGGAGCATCTATCATGACAAAGAAAGAACAAGTCTTAGCCGTATTCCGGGGAGAACGCCCGGAGACCATGCCCTGCGGATTCTGGCTGCATTTCCCTGCCGGTTACGAGTACGGAAAAGCCGCCACGGACATCCATCTGAAATTTTTCAAGGAGAGCGGCACCTCCCTGTGCAAGATCATGAACGAAAACACCGTTCCCAGGCAGACCCAGATCAACTGCGCCGCCGATCTTGACAAGATGGAACCCATCTCCCACGACGATCCCATCGTGACCCGTGAGGTAGAGCTGGTGAAGGACATCTGCAGCCAGATGAACGGCGAGGCCGTCATGCTGATCACCATCCACGGCATCATCGCTTCCGCTTTCCATGCTTTAGTGGGCGTTGAGAAGAATTTCGAGGAGAACCGGAAGATCCTGGTGGACTATCTGCGGGAAAATCCGGAAGGCATGAAGCATGTATTCGGGATCCTGGCCGACTATCTGGAATATCTGTCGGTGGAATGTCTGAAGGCCGGCTGCGACGGCATCTACTACGCGGCCCTGGGCGGAGAGGATTTCCTGTTCACCGATGAAGAATACGAGACCTACATAAAGCCCTATGAGCTGCAGATCCTGAACGCCGTAAAGGATTCCCAGTTCAATGTGCTCCATATGTGCAAGGATCACCTGAACCTGAACCGCTACAAGGATTACGATGCCGCCGTATACAACTGGGGCGTGTACTCCGACAATCCCAGCCTCATCGAGGGGCGGAAGATCTTCGGCGAGGACAAGATCTATCTGGGCGGCCTGGACGACAGGGACGGCGTACTGGTGGACGGCACCGATGAAGAGATCACGGCCGCTGTCCATGAGATCATGGATACCTTCGGATATAAGAACTGGATCCTGGGCGCCGACTGCACCCTTCCCACCGACGTGGACCTTCACCGGCTCCATGTGGCCGTGGAGGCAGCTTCTTCTTATAAAAAATAATACGGATGCATAAATTTGCGGCGGGCCAAAAGCCCGCCGCATTTTTTACTCGATAGGAAACTTCCCGCGGAACCTGGCTGCGTCGAAAGCAGGCTCCTGCCGCCTACGCGGTCTCCGCTTCGCTCCGTCCGTTTTCAAACCAGTGCCGCAGGCGGAGGATCCCCCGCCTCACTCATGGCTGTGGTCATGGTGATGATATTCCTCCGCAGGCAGCTCCAGAAGCTCCGCCAGCACTTGGATCAGGATCTCGTTGGTACAGGATTTGATGTACCCCATGATATTCAATAAAATCTCGTCGTTGATCTGGTCCTGGGTCAGATCTGTCCGTTTCTTGGTCTGATCGATGAGCATCACCGCCTGGGGCGCCAGCTCCTCGTAAGCTTCCAGAGTGGCATCCGTCACCAGACGGCGCAGTTCTTCTCTTGTCACCGGCTTCATATGCTTCCTCCCTACCGCAGATTGCGGATCTTGAATTCCTTTTCCGCCTCTCTTCTCTGGTCCTTTTTGGCAATATCCTCCCGCTTGTCATAGAGCTTCTTACCCCTGGCCAGGCCGACCTCCACCTTGACCAGGCTTCCCTTGAAATAGACCTTGAGGGGCACCAGCGTATACCCTTTCTGCTGGATCTTCCCGGCCAGCTTGTTGATCTCAGAGCTGTGGAGCAGGAGCTTCCGGACCCGCAGCGGGTCCTTGTTGAAGATATTTCCTTTTTCATAGGGACTGATATGCATGCCGTAGACATACACCTCGCCCTTATCGATCTTGATAAAAGACTCCTTGATGCTGCACTTTCCCGCCCGGATGGACTTTACCTCCGTGCCTGCCAGGGAGATCCCCGCTTCATAAGTATCGTCGATGAAATAGTCATGGAAGGCCTTTTTGTTGTTGGCCACCAGCTTATAACTGTCTTTCGCCATATTCTTCCTCCAAATCCTGCTCCGGTACAAAATCGATGGTACATCCTTCTGTATCCACCGCCGCCACCCGTATCCGGATCTTCTGACCCAGCCGGTACTCTCTGCCGGTGGACACGCCCACCAGCCGGTATCCGGCCTCGTCAAACTCATAATAGTCGCTGTCCAGAGACGACAGCGGGATCATTCCCTCCACTGTATTGGGCAGCTCCACATACATCCCCCATCCGGTGACGCCGGAAACGACTCCATCCCAGACCTCTCCGATGCGGGAAGCCATATATTCGCACTTCTTGAGCTTTTCCGTCTCCCGCTCCGCATCGTCAGCCTGCCGCTCTTTGAGAGAACACTGGGCGCAGACCGCGTCCAGCAGCTCCTGATAGTGCTGCCGCCTCTCCTGGGTCATCTGTCCCGCCAGACATTCTCCTATGATCCGGTGGATCTGCAGATCCGGATACCGGCGGATGGGAGAAGTAAAATGACAGTAATACTTGGCCGCCAGGCCAAAATGCCCGATGCACTCCGTCTGATACCGGGCCCGTTTCATGGACCGGAGGGTCAGACGGCTGATCAGAGCCTCCTCCGGAGAATCCTGGATCCTGGCCAGGAGCTTCTGCAGCTCTCCCGGATGGATCTCCTCCTGTCCCGCCTTCAGATGATAGCCGAAGTTCCGGATCAGCAGCGCCAGCTCCCGGATCCTGTCCGGGTCCGGATTCTCATGGGTCCTGTATACAAAGGGCTGTCCCTGCCAGAAATAGTCCTCGGCCACCGTCTCATTGGCCAGCAGCATGAAATCCTCGATGAGCTTTGTGGCCGCATTCCGCTCGTAGGCTTTGACATCCACAGGATGTCCCTCCTCATCCAGAAGGATCTTGCTCTCCGGAAAGTCAAAGTCAATGGATCCCCTCTTTCTCCGCTTCTCCCGGAGGATGCCCGAAAGCTCCTTCATCCGGAAAAACAGCGGGACCAGAGGACGGTATTCCTCTGTCAGGGCCTCGTCCCCTTCCAGCACTCCGTTCACCGCCGTGTAAGTCATCCTCCTGTCCACACAGATCACGGACCTCACGATCTCATGGCCCAGCATGCGCCCCTTCTCATCCAGCTCCATGAGACAGCTCATGGCCAGCCTGGGCACTCCCTGGTTCAGGGAACAGATCCCGTTGCTGAGCTTCTTCGGGAGCATGGGGATCACCCGGTCCGTCAGATAGACGCTGGTGCCTCTGGAAAGGGCCTCCCTGTCCAGGGCGCTTCCTTCCCGGACGTAGTGAGAAACGTCGGCGATATGGACTCCCAAACGGTACCGGCCGCCCTCCTTCTCCAAAGTGATGGCATCATCCAGATCCTTGGCGTCCTCCCCGTCGATGGTGACGGTCTGAAGGCCCCGGAGATCCCTCCGCCCCTCCATATCCGCCTCAGACACCTGGTCCGGGATCCGCGCTGCATCTTCCATGACCTCGGGAGGGAACTCGCTCTCAAATCCATAAGTCCTGGCAATGGACAGAATATCCACTCCGGGAGCCCCTGTCTGTCCCAGGATCTCCACGACGCGGCCCTCAGGCGCCCTCCCGGCGCCGCCGTATCCGGTAAATTCCACCATGACCCGGTCTCTGTCGGCCGCTCCCATGGAAGCGCCCGCCGGGATGAAAATATCCTGAAAAAGCTTCTGGGAGACCGGCACCGCAAAGCCGAAGTTCCTGGATCTTTCATAAGTCGCCACCACTCTGGTATGAGCCCGTTCCAGCACCTTGACCACTCTGCCCTCCGGATTCCCCTTCCTGCCGTACTTCTTTCCGTACAGCCTGGCGATCTGCACCCGGTCTCCGTCCATGGCGGTGCCTGTAT
Source organism: Candidatus Paralachnospira avium (assembly GCA_904420245.1). Taxonomy (GTDB): domain Bacteria; phylum Bacillota; class Clostridia; order Lachnospirales; family Lachnospiraceae; genus Lientehia; species Lientehia avium. The sequence continues at coordinate 14,942 of CAJFUL010000029.1, read as the reverse complement.
GCTCGGCCGGGATATAGACATCCGGCTTTTTCTCTCCTCCCGGCGTCTCTTCATCCCGCGCCACGAAACCGAATCCCTTCCGGTTTCCCAGAAACGTGCCGGTGATGAGGAAGTTTTCCGCCAAGGCGTATTTGCCCCGTTTGGAAAGGCCGATCTTCCCATCTCCCAGCAGCTTATCCAGCACCTCCTGGAGCCTGGGCCGCTCTTCCGCCGGCACTCCCAGGAGGATGGCCAGCTCCTTGATCTTCATGGGCTTATAATCCTTGTGACGGAACAGCTCCAAAAGCCGCTCTCCCCGCTCTTCCAGGACCTGAGGACTCATGGGCTCCTGTTCCTCCGGACGCTCCTGCGAAACCCTGGCCGGAGCCGTATATCTTTTATATTTTTTCTTCTTCTTTTTCTTCTCCATAACTCTCCTCTGTACACGGAAACCTGACCCGGTACTCTGTCCTTCCGGTGAGAAAGGATCCCGCCCGCGGTGGGCCGCTTGATGCCGGCGGCACTCTTAACAGCGGCCGGCGTGAAGCGAAAGCCCCATAACGCGGCAGCGCTTCTGCTCTATGAAAATCCTATGCGCCCGCGCCTCGCTGCCTCCACAGAAGGAACCTCGTTCCTACAGAATAAAAAGGGATCCATCTGCCGCCAAACTCCAGTGCCTTGGCCGGTAAATGAATCCCGTCTTATCCGCCTTCCTGATCCTGCTTAAATGATATTCAGGACGAAAGCCAGTATCATAAACAAAATCGCCGCATACTTGGTGAACCTCTTCAGATTCCCCTCCGCGGAACGTCCCTTATTCTTCTCCCAGAAAGTACCGGAACCGCCGCTGATGGAACTGGAAAGTCCTGCGGATTCTCCCTCCTGGAGCAGTACGACTACAACCAACGCTACACTTATGATCAAAAAAACAACAGTTATGATTGCCTTTACAACAGCCATTTTCACACCTCCTACGATACAAACATAGTTATTTTATCATAAAAGGCATAGATTGGCAACTGTTTTCCTTAAAAATACACGAAAGGATTTTCATAAGAAGCCCGGCCTCCCAGCTGCTCCTCGATCCGCAAAAGCTGGTTGTACTTGGCGTTGCGGTCGGAGCGGCAGGGGGCTCCCGTCTTGATCTGTCCCGCTCCCACCGCCACGGCGATGTCGGCGATAAAAGGGTCCTCCGTCTCTCCGGAGCGGTGGGAGACCACGGCCCGGTACCCGGCGGCCTGCGCCATGCGGACCGCCGCGAAAGCCTCCGTCAGCGTTCCGATCTGGTTGACCTTCACCAGGACCGCATTGGCGATCCGCTGCTCGATGCCCCTCCGGAGCCGTTCCGTATTGGTGACAAAAAGATCGTCCCCCACCAGCTGGATCTTATCCCCCAGCCTGGAGGTCAGGAGCTTCCAGCCGCACCAGTCCTCCTCCTGGAGGCCGTCCTCGATGGAAACGATGGGGAAGCGGTTCACCAGGTGCTCATAGTAATCCACCATCTCCTCCCGGAGTCTTAAGATCTCCCGACCTCCCATCCGGCTCTCTCCCGGAAAGTAATAGGCGTCCCGCTCCTCATCGTAGAGCTCGCTGGAGGCGGCATCCATGGCGATGGACATATCGACTCCCGGCCGCAGGCCGCAGGCCTCCATGGCCTCCACCAGCAGAGTCAGCACGCTCTCCGTATCCGGCAGATCCGGCGCGAAGCCGCCCTCGTCTCCCACCGCCGTGGAGAGTCCACGGCTCTTCAGCATGGATCTTAACGTGTGGTAGACGGTCACGCAGGACTGCAGGCCCTCCGAAAAGCTCCCCGCTCCCACGGGCATGATCATGAACTCCTGAAGATCCACCGTGTTGTCCGCGTGTTTTCCGCCGTTCAGCACATTCATCATGGGGACCGGCATGGACTGGGTATAAATGCCGCCCAGATAGGAAAACAGCGGGAGCCCAAATGCGGCCGCCGCCGCTCTGGCCGCCGCCATGGATACGCCCAGGATGGCGTTGGCCCCCAGATTTCCCTTATTTTCCGTACCGTCGGCCTCTATGAGGAGACGGTCGATCTCTCCCTGATCCGCCGCGTTCCTGGAGAGGATGGCATGGGCCAGCACCGTATCCACGTGCCCGGCCGCTTTCCGGACGCCCAGTCCCTGATACCGTTCTCCTCCGTCCCGCAGCTCCACTGCCTCAAATTTCCCCGTAGATGCGCCGGAAGGGACACAGGCTCTGCCCGTGATCCCTCCCTCTATGGTCACTTCCGCTTCTACGGTAGGGTTTCCCCTGGAATCCAGGATCTCCCTTCCCCTTACTCCTATGATCTTTAAATATCTGTCCATGGTTTTCTCCTTCTTCACTGGTTGATACCGTTAGTATAAGGAGAAGAAAAATGGATTATTCAGCTTCTGAGCTCAATGCCCATATTTTTCAGTTCGCTTAAAATCCGATCCATGACGGCGTTTACATCCTTATCCTCCAGGGTCCTGTCCTTGGCCCGGAACGTGATGGAATACGCCATGGACTTGCAGCCCGCGGCGATCTGAGCGCCTTCATAGAGATCGAACAGATGATAGGACTCCAGCAGCTCTCCGCCGTTTTTCTCGATGACGTCCTCGATCTGTCCTGCCATCAGTCCCTTGTCCATGACCATGCTGATGTCCCTGGTAACGGCCGGGAATCTGGCGATGCCGGTATACTTCCGGTCGAAGGAAGCCGCCTTTACCAGCTCCGGCATATCCAGGACCGCCACATAGGCCCTGTCTCCAATGCCGTAAGTTTCCAGCACTTCAGGATGGACCTCTCCCATGTATCCCATCACCCGGCCGCCGTACAGGATCTGAGCCTGGCGTCCCGGATGCAGGAAGGGCTTCCCTGCCTGAGGATCGTAGTGGGTTTTTTCTCTCATGCCCAGCTTGTCAAAGATCTCCTCCACAGCTCCTTTCAGCGTGAAGAAATCTCCTTCCCCGTAAGATCCCAGCGTCATCTGCATACGCTCGTCGGGAAGCTCCGACAGCGGCAGCGTCTCCGGCAGATAGATATTGCCCAGCTCGTAGAGCTTTACGTCCTTGTTCCTTCTATTATAATTCAAAGCCAGGCTGGTCAGGATCCCATTGAGAGGCGTGGTGCGCATGATGCTGAAGTCCTCTCCAAGAGGATTGGAGATGGGGATGGCCCGGCGCAGAGGCGAATCCTCCGGCAGGAGCAGTTTGTCAAAGACCTTGGGGCTCTCGAAGGAGTACGTCATTCCCTGGGAATAGCCGCAGAACTCCGCCACTTCACGGACGGCCTCCTCCACCCGCAGCTTATAGGAAAGCTTTCCCGTGGTGGCCTCTCCGGAAGGGAGGGTCGTGGGGATCTTATCGTATCCAAAGAACCTGGCCACTTCCTCCGCGATGTCTGCCTCGCAGAGCAGATCCTGACGGAAGGTGGGAGCAATGACTTCATCTCCGTCCACCTGGATCTCCAGCGTTCCGAAATAGGAAACCATCTCTTCCCTGGATATGGAAGTACCCAGGAGCTTATTGATCTTCTCCGGATGGAACGGGATCCTCACCGGCTCCGGTTTTTTCGCGCATACGTCGATCATGCCGCTCACCACTTCTCCGCAGTGCAGCTCCTCGATCAGCTGGCAGGCCCTGTTGATGGCCGCCTCCGCGTTGTTGGGATCCAGTCCCTTTTCATATTTTCCGGAGGCGTCGGTGCGCATGCCCAGCCGCTTGGCCGACAGACGGATGTTGGTGCCGTCGAAGCAGGCCGACTCAAAGAGCACAGTCTTTACATGGTCCGTGATCTTGGAATTTTCACCGCCCATGATCCCGGCAATGCCGATCTCCTTTTCCGCGTCGTTGATCATCAGGATCTCTCCGTCCAGCTTTCGCATCTGGCCGTCCAGAGTCTGGAACTCATCTCCGTCCTTGGCCCGCTTTACGATGATCTTGTGTCCGGCCACCGTATCCAGGTCAAAGGCGTGCATGGGCTGGCCGTACTCTTCCATCACATAATTGGTGATGTCCACCAGGTTATTGATGGGACGGATCCCGCTGGCCGCCAGACGCCGCTGCATCCACTCCGGAGAAGGACCGATCTTGATATTCTTCACCACACGGCCGCAGTAGCGGGGGCAGAGGTCGGTATCCACCACCTCCACGGAAGCGTAGTCATGAACATCCTCCCCGTTGCCCTTCGCCTCAGGAACGGGAGGAACGAATTTCTTGCCGAAGGTGGCCGCCGCCTCTCTGGCGATGCCGAGGACACTGTAGCAGTCCACCCGGTTGGAGGTGATCTCATACTCAAAGACCACGTCGTGAAGGCCCAGAAGCTCCACGGCGTCAGCTCCCACAGGCGCGTCCTCCTTCATGATATAGATCCCATACTCCGGCGCGTCCGGATACATATCCCTGGAGGATCCCAGCTCTTCAATGGAGCACATCATGCCGTCGGACTCTACGCCCCTCAGCTTTCCTTTTTTGATCTCAATGCCGTTTTCCGGCAGCGCCCCGCCGTCGTGGCCTCCTGCCACCCGGCCGCCTGCAAGCACCACGGGCACCTTGTCTCCCTCCTTCACGTTGGGAGCGCCGGTGACGATCTGGATGGTCCGCTCTCCGATGTCCACCTGGCAGACGATCAGTTTGTCCGCGTCGGGATGCTTTTCAATGGACTTGATCTGGCCCACCACGATCTTTTCCAAATTCTTGTCCAGATACTCATATCCCTCCACCTTGGTACCGGTGAGAGTCATGGCATCCGTATATTCCTGAGCCGTCACGTCAAGGTCAGGAACGTATGCTTTAATCCAGGATAATGCTGTATTCATAATCTTGTCCTTTCTCTCTATTAGAACTGCTTCAGGAAACGAATGTCATTCTCATACAGAAGACGCATATCGTCGATCTCATACTTCAAGAGGGCGATCCTCTCCAGGCCGATGCCGAAGGCGAAGCCGGAATACTCCTCCGGATCGATCCCGCTCATGCGCAGCACATTGGGATGGACCATGCCGCAGCCCAGGATCTCGATCCAGCCGCTGCCCTTGCAGAACCGGCATCCCTTCCCATGGCACTTGAAGCAGCTGACGTCCACCTCGGCGCTGGGCTCCGTGAAGGGGAAGTGATGGGGACGGAACTTCACTTTCGTATCCTCACCGAACAGCTCCCTGGCGAACTCCGCCAGCGTTCCCTTCAAGTCCGCGAAGGTGATGTTTTTGTCGATCACCAGTCCCTCGATCTGATGGAAAGACGGGGAATGTGTGGCGTCCACCTCGTCGGACCGGAATACCCGGCCGGGAGCGATGGCGCGGATCGGCAGCCTGCCCTGCTCCATGATCCGTACCTGAACCGGAGAAGTCTGGCTGCGCAGCAGGATCCTGTCGTTGATATAAAAGGTATCCTGCTCGTCTCTGGCCGGATGGCCCTTGGGGATATTCAGAGCTTCAAAGTTGTAGTAGTCGTACTCCACTTCCGGTCCTTCCACCACTTCATAGCCCATTCCCACAAAGATCCGCTCCACTTCCTCCAGAGCGATGGTATTGGGATGCTTATGGCCCACCTGGTTCTTTTTGGCCGGGAGCGTCACGTCGATTACCTCCGCCTTGAGCTTTTCCTCTCTGGCCTTCTTGGCCAGGGAAGCCCTGGTCTCTTCCAGCTTTCCCTCGATGAGGGCCCTGGCCTCATTGACCATCTGGCCCACCCTGGGACGGTCCTCCGGCGCGACTTCTTTCATGGATTTCAGCACACTGGTCAGTTCGCCTTTCTTTCCCAGATAAGCGACCCGGATCTCATCCAGGGCTTCCAGCGTGCCGGCCCCGGCGATCTTTTCCAGAGCCGCCTGCTTGATGTTTTCCAGCTTTTCCTTCATAATATTCTCCTTTTACCTTAAAATACATTTCTGTCCCTGATATAGGATCCCGGAAAACCGGGACAGCGCGTCGGTATGGTCCCGCGGATTTTTTTGCTCCATGGAAACCCATAGCGTAAAAAAAATCCCTCTGCCATTACTGGCAAAGGGACGAATCGCTCGCGGTACCACCCTGATTCCTGCATCTTAGCAGGCACTCATGCTGCCGTATAACGCACGGCATGCGTCATCTCCTACTGACGAAAATGTGTTCAGAGATGCGGCTCCGGTGGGAAAGCGGATACCTGTCTGAACTTAAGGAGGCTTCCAGCCGATGACCTCCTCTCTCTGGCAGAAAACAAGCATCTACACACCTTCTGCGCCTTTTCTATTTGAAAAACCTATGACATATTGTAACATAAAACCTATTCTTGTCAAGAATTATTTTTCGGAAAGGCCCCGGTCCCCCTTGAATTCTCCCCTCCCCCATGTTATACTTCCAACGACAGCCGGAAATGGGGGAAACGGAATGAAGCGGATCAAAGATTTCTTATTCAAGATCATAGGATATATATTGGATGACCGGGTTTCCGTCTACGCGGCTCAGGTCTCCTTTTTTGTGATCATCTCCGCGATCCCCATCATCATGCTGCTGATCCCCCTGCTCCAGTTCCTGATCCCCGTATCCAGAGAGACTGTCACCAGCACCATACTGGCGGTCCTCCCCAACACGGCGGAGGTCCAGGACTTTGTGGTCAGCCTGCTGAACGACGTGTATACCAATTCCGCCGGCACCATCATCTCCGTGTCGGTGATCACGACTCTGTGGGCCGCCTCCAAGGGCATCTATTCTCTCCAGCAGGGCTTAAACAGCATCGCCTGCATCAAGGAGACCAGGAACATCGTGGTCCAGAGACTTTTATCCATCGTTTATACACTCGGCTTTATCTTCGTATTGATCTTTACCTTCGGCGTTCTCCTCTTCGGCAACCGGATCCAGCTGATCCTGGAAACCTGGCTTCCCCATCTGGCCCAGTTTTCCGGCCTGATCATCGTATTCCGCACGGGACTTTCCATCGGCCTGTTCATGCTGTTCTTCGTGCTGATCTATACGATTCTGCCCAACAAGCGGCTGCCCTTCTGGCAGCAGATCCCGGGAGCCGCCTTCACCACAGTAGGATGGCTGATCTTTTCCTATGTGTACTCCCTGTACATCGACCATGTGGCCAATTTCTCCTACGTCTACGGAAGCCTGACCGCCATCATCCTCCTGATGCTCTGGCTCTATATCTGCATGAACATCGTGCTGCTGGGCGCCGAGCTCAACAAGATGATCAGCCAGTGGCGGGCCGGCCGGAAAGAAAAACAGACCTGAAAAAAAAACTCCTCCGAGGCAAAAGCAAAGCCGCGTATCTTCCAAAAGAATATACGCGGCTTATCCGTCATCCCTCTTCTTTTTCCACGATCTCTCCCTGCCTCTTATAGACAGAACCCGCCGGCACATAGCCGCGTATCATGGAAAGGGGATAGATATTCACATTTCTCCCGATCACGGACCCGGGATTGATCACAGTCCCGCAGCCCACCTCCACATGATCTCCCAGCATGCCGCCCACCTTCTTGCGTCCCGTCTCGATGCGGACGTCTCCGGCTTTTATCACCACCGGCTTCTTGTCGGACTTCACGTTGGAAGTGATGGAACCGGCTCCCATATGGGAGCAGTATCCCAGGATGGAATCCCCCACATAGTTATAATGGGGCACCTGCACCCGGTCAAAGAGGATCACATTTTTAAGTTCTGTGGAATTTCCCACCACCGCATGGTCTCCCACCAGGGCGCTGCCCCGGATGAAGGCGCAGTGGCGTACCTGGGTCTCCTTTCCGATGATGGCAGGACCTGTGATGGAGGCCGTCGGAGCGATCACCGCCGAGCGGGCCGCCCAGATATGCTCGCCGATCTCCTCATATTCCTCCTCGGGAAGGCTTTTCCCCAGCTCCAGGATAAAATCCGAGAGGCCGGAAAGGGCCTCCCAGGGATATGTGAACCTGGATAGATAGGACGCCGCCAGCGTGTGCTCCAGGTCAAATAACTGCGTGATCTCCAATTCTTTCATCGTCTACTCTTCTCCGCCCTTGCGGCCGCTGAACGCTTTGCTGATCTTGCTCATGATGACCACAGCCACTACGATCACCAGGATCGCCACAAAGATTCCCAGCATACCCTGCCCCATGATCAGCAGGGAAGTTCTAAAATTCTCCCACATATGCCATTCTCCTTTCTACCGCTTACAGGTACGGGGCCAGCAGGCTGATGATCAAACCGCCTGCTACTACGGAAGCAATCTGCCCGGACACATTGGCGCCTGCCGCCTGCATGATCAGGATATTGCCCGGCTTCTCCTCCATGGCCAGCTTCTGAACCACTCTGGAGGACATGGGGAACGCGGAGATCCCGGCCGCCCCGATCATCGGATTGATCTTCTTCTTGCGGAACAGATTGATAAACTTGGCAAACAGCACGCCGGCAATGGTATCAAAGACAAAGGCGAAGAGGCCGATGGCCATGATCATCAGAGTCTCCACATTGACAAAGGCGTCTGCCCTCATGCTGAAGGAAATGGTGATCCCCAAGAGCAGGGTGATCAGATTCGCCAGGTTGTTCTGAGCCGTATCGGACAGATTTCCCAGGACGCCGCACTCTCTTATGAGGTTTCCGAACATCAGGAAGCCCACCAGAGCCACCGCAGTGGGCGCGATGAGGCCTACGATGAAGGTCACGACGATGGGGAACGCGATCCGCATGCCCTTGGACACCTGACCGGGCTGGTAATCCATGGAGATCTGACGCTCCTTCTTGGTGGTCACCAGCTTAATGGCAAAGGGCTGCACGATGGGCACCAGGGCCATATAGGAATAAGCCGCCACCGCGATGGGCCCGATATAATTGGAATGAAGGACCTGGGATACCAGGATCGAAGTAGGGCCGTCCGCCGCTCCGATGATGCCGATGGCGCCGGCATCCTTCAGCGGGAAGCCCAGCAGGCAGGCAAAAGAAAGGGCCGCGAAGATCCCGAACTGAGCCGCCGCTCCAAAGAAAAACATGACCGGCTGCTGCAAAAGGGGCCCGAAATCGATCATCGCCCCGATGCCGATGAACAGCAGGATGGGCATGGCTTCCGATGCCTCGATCCCCACCTCAAACAGCCACTGGATGATACCCGGCGTCTCTCCGACCCCTTCCAGCACCTGGTTGATGACGCCGCTCAAAGGCAGGTTCACCAGGATCGCCCCAAAACCCATGGGAAGAAGCAGGGAGGGCTCGTACCCCTTCTTGATGGCCAGCCAGATCAAGGCCAGGCCCACCAGGTACATCACGCCCTGCTGCCAGGTGATCGACATGATTCCTTCCACTAAAAACTCCATATAGTTCTCCTTTCCTACTCGCCTCTTGCCGGTCTCCCGGCACTTTATCCCCCGTATGTACTGCTTATAACAGGTCCCTGCCGGACAGGAAACCCAAAGCCTGACCCGCAGTGGGGCGCCGCGAGATAAGCCTTATATTCTGTACCTTCTCAGGTTTCTTTTTTATTATACACAATATTCCATATTTGTACAGAAAAAAATCCGTTTTATCATTTCCACAGATGGATGCTGCCCTCGTCGTTCATTTTTTTCAGTACGGTGGCCATCACCGGGAACAGGAAGATCCCCCAGATGCCCATGACCTTTCCGCCCACGAAGATGCACATCAAGGTCACGATGGGATGGAGCCCCACCTGACGGCCGATGATCTTGGGCTCCAGATACTGCCGGACCACCGTGATGACCACATACAGGACCAGGATCCCGATGCCGGTCCCCACGTCCCCCAGGATGCAGGAGATGATCCCCCATGGGATCAGGACCGTCCCGGTCCCCAGGACAGGGAGGATGTCCACAATGGCCGTCAGAAACGCGTACAGGAACGCCATCTGGATCCCCAGCAGCCGGAAGCCTATATAGAGCTCCACGAACGTGATGCACATCAGGAGCAGATATACCTTCAGGATCCGCCCCGTCATGATCCTGGCGTTGCGGATGACCTCCACCGTCATGCTGCGGCGCTTCTCCGGGATCTGCCGCAGGATAAAAGCCTTGACATTCTCCAGATCCGCCGTGAAGAAGAAAGAAGAGATCACCGCGAAGAGGATCTGCAGGAACAAGTTGGGAAACGTCACCACGAAAGAGGCTCCCCAGCTGATCACCGCACTGGAGACCCGCTGGATCACCTCCTGGACCGCGTTTTCCACCGAACCTCCCACTGCTAGAAGGCTCTCCTGGCTGTCCGGGAAGCTGCCGGCCAGCTTCTCCATGAGCTGTCCCAGCATAGGCTCGATCTGGTCGCTGTAATAGGACGGCAGCCTGGCCGCCTGATCCTGGATAAAATCCAGGATCCTGGCTCCGAACACATAGACCAGGAGGCCGATCACCACATAAAAAAATACCACCACAAGGGGGGACCAGACCTTCCTGCCAAGACTGGTCTTTTTACAGATCAGCCGGATGAGCGGATTCAAAAGGACCGCCACCGCCAGCCCCAGGATAAAGGGCAGGAAGATCGGGAACAGCTTTGTCAGGCAGAAATAAAGCACCCCCGCTGCGATGATAAAATACAGGAAATTGATGATAAAGGCCTTTCTCTTGTCTAGCTTCGTCTCCATGCTCGCCCCCGTAACCCTATAAAAGATGATACTTTTACTCTATCATATTCCGGGGGATGCGGCAAGCGGATCGGCCCATTTTTCTCTATTTCAGGAAACCGTTTACGATCTGCTCCTCGGCCTCTTCTTCCGTCAGGCCCAGCGTCATCAGCTTGGTGATCTGCTCTCCCGCGATCTTTCCGATGGCCGCCTCATGGATCAGGGCCGCATCCGGATGGTTGGCCGTGATCTCCGGCACGGCGCCGATCCTGGCGTCGTCCATGATGATGGAATCGCACTCCGAATGTCCGCTGCACCGGCTGTTTCCATGGATCTTGGAGACAAAGAGCTGATGGGAACGGTCCCTGGCCACAGAACGGGAGACTACGTTGGCGCTGGAGCCGTCTCCGTCCAGATCCACGGAAAAGGTGCTCTTGGCGTCCTGCTCTCCATGGGTCATCAGCCTTTCCATCACCACGAACCTGGCTCCCTCCGCCAAGGTCGCCTCCGTGATCCGGTCCGTGGAATCCACGCCCTTGATCTGGACGCTGTCCATCTCCATATAGGAATCCGGTCCCATTTCCACAACGGTCTTGGGATTCATGACTCTCTTGCCGTTTCCGTCCCCGTCTCCGTAGTGCTTCTCCACATAGCGGACCTTTGCCCCCTTCTCGATGAAAAACCGGTGGATCCCGTCATGCCTGGAAGTATCGCAACCGCTGTTGTGGATCCCGCAGCCGGCAATGATCACCACATCGGCCCCTTCTCCGATATAAAAATCGTTGTATACCACTTCCTGCAGGCCAGACTGGCTCAGGATCACCGGGATATGCACGCTCTCATGCTTCGTCCCCGGCTTGATCCGGATGTCGATGCCGGTCCCGTCCGGTTTGGAAACAATATCAATATTGGCCGTCACGTTCCGGCTCTCCGTCTGGCCGTTGGACCGGATGTTGTAAGCGCCGGTGGGAATCTCATGCAGGCCGGCGATCTGTTCCAAAAGTGTTTTTTCAATGGCGTCCATCAATATCCCTCCTTATAAAACTTGCAGCCTGAAGCGCCGTCATTTTCCAAAAGCTGCGGCAGGATCTCCTCCTTGGGCCCCTGTGCCGCCACGCTCCCTCCCGCGATGACGACGATCTGATCCGCGATGTTCAGGATCCTCTCCTGATGAGAAATGATCAGGATCGAAGACCCGTCGATCTGGCTGTGAAGTTTTTCAAAGACCTGGATCAGGTTGTGGAAGCTCCACAGGTCAATGCCCGCCTCCGGCTCGTCAAAGACAGACATCTTCGTCCCTCTGGCGATGATGGTGGCGATCTCGATCCGCTTCAGCTCGCCGCCGGATAAGCTGGCGTTGACTTCCCGGTTGATATAATCCCTGGCGCAAAGGCCCACCTCCGACAGATACTCGCAGGCGCCCGCCGTGCTGATCTTCTCTCCGGCCGCCAGACGGATCAGATCCAGGACCGTCACACCCTTGAACCGGACCGGCTGCTGGAATCCGTAGCTGATCCCCATTCTGGCCCTCTCCGTGATGGTCATATCCGTAATATCCGTCCCGTCAAAGAAGATCCTTCCCTCCGTGGGCTTCTCGATCCCGGCGATGACCTTGGCCAGGGTGGATTTGCCGCCTCCGTTGGGCCCGGTGACCGCCACGAACTGGTCGTCTTCGATCTTCAGACTGATATTTTTGAGGATCTCCTTCTGACTGCTCTCTTCTTCTACCTGGAACGATATATTCTGTAATTCCAGCATTGACTTACTCCTCTCTTTCTCTTTATGGTATCAGCCCCGCAAAAAGAGGGGCCAGCACTACCGTAACGATCCCGGCCGCCACCACCGCCAGGCTGGACATGGCTCCTTCCAGCTCTCCGAACTCCAGAGCGCGGCTGGTGCCGATGGCATGGGCCGAATTCCCGCAGGCCAGTCCTATGGCCACCGGGTTTTTGATGCGGAACAGCCTGCACACGGCCTTGGCCAGCATGGCGCCCACGATCCCCGTCACCACCACTGCCGCCACGGTGATGCCGGAATTTCCGCCCAGCTCTTCCGAGATCCCCATGGCAATGGCCGTAGTCACGGATTTCGGCTGGAGGGAATGATAGATCTCCCCGTCCAGGCTAAGCAGGGCGCAGAGCCCCCAGATGGAGAGGGCTGCCGCCAGACAGCCGCTCCCGATGCCTGCCAGGATGGCCGCCAGGTTCTTTTTCAGCACCCGGATCTGCTTATACATGGGGATCGCCAGACACACGGTGCAGGGCGTCAGGAAATATGTGATATGACTGGCGCCCGCGTCAAACGTCTCATAGTCGATATGGAAGACCAGGAGGAACGCCGCGCTGAGGACAGAACTGATGAGCAGCGGATTGAATATGGTATACGGGAACCGCTTCTGGAGGGTCAGGCCGATCCAGTAAGTTCCCAGAGCCAGAAAAAAGCCGAAGTACAGATTTCCCTGGAGCCATTCATTCATGGGATTTTTCCTCCTTCCTGGCCTTCCGGTCCAGGACTGCCTGGGACACGAGGCCCGTCACAGCCATGACGATGATGGTGCTGACCAGACAGACCGCCAGGACAGGGACGATCTGATCCGCCATGTCTCCGGCAATGGTCATCAGGCTCACGCAGGGCCCTATGAACAGCACCGGCATGATCTTCACCAAAAAAGTCCCGGTCTCTTCCACCTGCTCCAGCTTGATGAGCCCAAATGTCAGGCAGAGGAACAGGATCACCAGTCCGTAGACGCTGCCGGGGACCGGGAGGGGCAGGATCCGGTTCAAAAGCTCTCCCGCAAAAGAAACTGCCATGATCACTGCCAACTGTTTCACATATTTCATCGGTTTCCTCCTGTTTAAAATACCCCCATCCGGTACTTTGCTATTATACGACATCGTGCCGGAACTTTCAAGGGGCGCCGGGAAAATACTGAGGGTGCTGAAAAAGGGAGCGGCTCGCGGCGGCCGGCAAAGCCCGCCCGGCACGGCAGGACGCCGCAGCACGATCCCACGGAATGTTCTTACTCTATAGAAGTAAAGTTTCCTATAAAGCAAAGAAAAAGGCCTCCCCATCATCGGAAGGCCTGTCGTGCAGTTGGCGGGACTTGAACCCGCACGAGCGCAATGCTCACTAGATCCTTAGTCTAGCGCGTATGCCAATTCCGCCACAACTGCGAACCGTCATTAACTGACGCGAATATTATGATAGCATTTCAAGGAAAAAATGTCAATGGTTTTCCGGAATTTTTTTCTCATGACGCCGGTCCGCCTCCCTCCGGCAGCGTCCGCTCCTTTTCTTCCGGTTTGACAAAAAGAAAAAGGACTCCTATAATTTTTCTGAGAGCACAACTCGGAACCATATTTTAAAAATCTATCAGCAGCCAGGGAGGAAGACGATGGCATCCAATTATGAGATCACGCGCGACCGGATGAGAATTGAATTTTTAAAATACGACCAGGAGCACATGATCCGGAAGTTTTCTCTGAAAAGCGACAGATCCTATCTTTATATAAGCTTTATGCAAAGGGCATACAGGATCAGCCGCAGGACCGGAGTGGTGGAATGGTCGGAAAACGGTTTTTCAACAAGCGTCGAAGCAGATCATGACGAATCCATGACCATCTATGACATACTATGTTGTTCAAAGGATAACTGCCGCCTTTCCGGACATTACTGTCCGGCCGGTATGCTGAAGGGGACCGTGCAGTCCAGCGGCTCCGGCGGCAGTCTGTTCCAAAAAGCCGCGGACCGTTTCAACGGAAAACAAAAAGAGCTGAAAGCCGTATGCGGGATCTTCGGAGAAACGATCGGCCTGAAGGGCGATGTGGCGGCAAAATTGTATCCGTTTACTTTTTTACCGGTCATCCTCCAGTACTGGGAAGCAGATGATGAATTTCCCGCAAATCTAAAATTCATGTTTGACGAGAATATCCTGGATTATATGCATTATGAGACAATTTTCTTTATGACAGGACATATCATAAAAAGGATAGAAGAAACGATGCGGACCCATTTCCCTGCACGCTGAGCCGTCATCCGGGGCCCCGCGCCGGACCGGATAAAAAACGCGCCGGCGGACGGAACCCGAAAGCTCCAAACAGGCTGCCGGGTACGCTCCGGCTGTTTTCCGGGACCCGTCCCCTCCGGAAAGCGCCTCCGCTTCGCGGGGCGGCATGGCGGCTGCTCCCCTGCCGCGCCCGGGCGGGCCGTTTGATACCGCCGCACTCATTTCGCGGTGTCCGGTACGGAGCGGAGACCGCATAAGCGGCAGGATCCTCCTCCGCCAGGGACTGGCCGCATAAGCGGCAGACTTTCTCTCCGCCGCAGTGCGATCCCATAGAACAAAAAAAGACAGCCGCGCTGGCTGTCTCTTTCGTGCAGTTGGAGGGACTTGAACCCTCACGAGCGTAATGCTCACATGAACCTGAATCATGCGCGTATGCCAATTCCGCCACAACT
>CAJFUL010000028.1 GCA_904420245.1 Candidatus Paralachnospira avium | reverse complement strand
TGGAAATGTTCGTAGGCATGGGCGCCGCCAAAGTCCGGGATCTGTTCAAGCAGGCGGCGGACAAAGCCCCCTGTATCATCTTCATCGATGAGATCGACACCATCGGGAAAAAGAGGGACGGAAACGGCATGGGCGGCAACGACGAACGGGAGCAGACCTTGAACCAGCTGCTGACCGAGATGGACGGCTTCGACGGCACCAAGGGCGTCGTGATCCTGGCGGCCACCAACCGGCCCGAGACTCTGGATCCGGCCCTGCTGCGGCCCGGCCGTTTTGACAGGCGCGTGCCTGTGGAGCTTCCCGACCTGAAGGGCCGCGAGGACATCCTGAGAGTCCACGCCAAAAACATCAAGATCAGCGATAACGTAGACTTTAACGCCATCGCCAGGACGGCTGCCGGAGCCAGCGGCGCGGAACTGGCCAACATGGTCAACGAGGCTGCCCTGCGGGCTGTCCGGGACGGACGGAAGTTCGTGACCCAGGCGGACCTGGAAGAGAGCGTGGAAGTGGTCATCGCCGGATACCAGAAGAAGAACAAGCTCCTCTCCGACAAAGAAAAGCTCATCGTGTCCTACCATGAGATCGGCCACGCCCTGGCGGCGGCCCTTCAGAACCATTCCGCCCCGGTCACCAAGATCACCATCATCCCCCGTACTTCCGGCGCCCTGGGATATACCATGCAGGTGGATACGGGAGAAAAGAACTTGATGACCAAGGAAGAGCTGGAGAATAAGATCTCCACCCTCACCGGAGGCCGTGTCGCGGAGGATCTGATCTTCCACTCCATCACCACAGGCGCCTCCAACGACATCGAGCAGGCCACCAAACTGGCCAGAGCCATGATCACCCGCTACGGCATGAGCGAAGACTTCGGCATGGTGGCCCTGGAAACGGTCCAGAACCAGTATCTGGGCGGCGACACCTCCCTGGCCTGCTCCGAGACCACCTCGGCCATGATCGACGAAAAGGTGGTGGCTCTGGTGAAGCGCCAGTATGAAAAGGCGGAAAATCTCCTGCGGGAAAACCTGCCCAAGCTCCACCAGCTGGCCAAATACCTGTATGACCACGAGACCATCACCGGCGAGGAATTCATGGAGATCCTGAACAAGCCTGTTCCTGCCCTGGAAGAAAACCGGCCCGGTTGACAAGGCGTGTCCCCTATCTTAGAATAGAAACCATATCCTATCCAGAAAAGGGGACAAACTCATGAATAAAAAAGAAATCGCGGAAATAAAGAAACAATTTACCATGGAACGCTGTGCCGTCACCCGCATCTGCGGATGTTTCGTGGACGGCGAAAAAGAAAGGAAGGCCCACATGAAAGAGGCCTTCCTTTCTCTGCCTGAGGAAGAGATCTTCAAATATCTGCAGATATTCCGGAAGACCTTGTCCGGCACCATCGGAAAGGGGCTTCTGAACCTGGAATTTCCTCTGGCCGCCGAGAATCCAGGAAGCACCCATGACCTCCTGCTGCAGCTCCGGGAGAGCAGGCTGGAAGACGACCTTCTCCTGGACGCCTTCTACGACAAGATCACCGAGGCCTATGACCACGCGGGCAGCTTTTTTATCCTCCTGATCCACGGGGCCTATGACATTCCCGGAAAGAGCACCGACGGGACGGAACTGTTCGACGCCTCCGACGAGACCTACACCTTCCTGCTGTGCAGCATCTGTCCGGTGAACCTGTCCAAGGAAGGGCTCTCCTGCGATACCGCCACCGGCGTCATCCAGAACCGGGTGCGGGACTGGCTGGTGGAGATGCCGGACGCGGGATTCCTGTTCCCGGCCTTTCATGACAGGAGCACGGACATCCACAGTCTCCTCTTCTACTCCAAAAATACCTCCGTCTTCCCGGAGGGGCTCATGAGCTGCTTCGGCGCCGCTCTCCCCTCTCCCGCCGAAAGCCAGAAAGAGGCTTTTCAGACTCTGGTGGAGGAATCCCTGGGTGAGGAATGTACCTATGAAAATGTGAAAAACCTCCACGAACAGATCTGCGGGCAGCTGGAAGAGGCCAAGGACGAGCCGGAGCCTCTGGCCTTTTCCCCCAGGGAGGTCCGCCGTCTCCTGGAGGAAAACGGCGCTTCCGAGGAGGGGCTCACTGCCTTCGACAGCCAGGTTTCCCAGGACAAAAAAGAGGCTCCCATACTGGCTGGGAACCTCATAAACCCTAAGAAATTGGAGATCCGCACACCGGACATCACCATCCAGGTGAGCGCCGGACAGGCAGATCTCATCGAGACCAGGATCCTGGACGGCCGGGAATGTCTGGTGATCCCCCTGGAAGGAGAAGTAAAGGTGGGAGGCATCCAGATCCGCCCCCGCCGTCAGTGAAACCTCCTCCGGATCCTGCGGTATACGCCCCGGAGCTTTTCCAGGCCCAGTGTCAGATACCGCAGCACCGGTTCCGTGGCGATGGAAAAGACCACGAACAGCATGATGCACTCCATGGACATGGAGGTAATGGCAAAGAGCTCCGACAGGAACACGCTGGCCAGCAGAAGGCCCGCGATGCTGCCCAGCCAGATGACGAACCGGACCTTATTGACCGGCTGGCAGATCTTAAAGAGGATCATAAAACCGACGATGGCAAGAAGCATGGTGGCCGCCGTGGCGATGTCGTCCTCATGGACGCCGAAGGTCTGTCCGAAGATCACCAGGGCTCCCACCACCAGAGCATCCGTGACCCCCGCCGGGAGCGCCTTCAAAAACACGTTGGAGAGGAAATGTCCTTTTATCCGCTCCTTATTGGGTTCCAGGGCCAGGAAAAAGGCCGGGACCCCGATGGTGAACATACTGATCAGGGAGATCTGGGACGGTTCCAGCGGATATGTGATCATGGACGCCACCGAGAAGATGGACAGCAGGAAGGAAAAGATATTCTTCACCAGGAACAGTGTGGCGGACCGCTGGATATTATTGACCACCCGGCGTCCCTCCAGCACCACGGACGGCATGCAGGAAAAATCCGAATCCATCAGGACCACCTGCGAAGCCTGGGCTGCCGCCTCGCTGCCGGAAGCCATGGCCACGCTGCAGTCGGCGTCCTTTAAAGCCAGCACGTCGTTTACCCCGTCTCCCGTCATGGCCACGGTCCTTCCCTGGTCCTTCAGCGTATTGACAAACTGCCGTTTCTGCTCCGGCGTCACCCTTCCGAATACCGTATATCTCTTCATGGCATCCGCCACGTCTTCCCCCGTTTTCAGAAGCGAAGCGTCCACATAATTTTCCGCGCCCCGGATCCCGGCCTCCCTGGCCGCTTCGGAGACGGTCCTGGGATTGTCTCCGGAGATCACCTTGATCTCCACGCCCTGCTCCGCGAAATATCCGAAGGTCTCCGGCGCCTCTTTCCGGATGGGATTGGAAAGGAGCACATATCCCAAAAGCTCCGCCTTCTCCGTCAAGGGCTTCCCGTCGGGGATCCCGTCATAGGAGGCAAAGGCCAGCACCCGGAAGCCTCTGGAGGTATACTCTAAGATCTGCTGCTCTCTGGATGCGAACTCCTCCCGCAGCACGAACTCGGGAGCGCCCAGCACATAGGCCCCGTCCTGGAAAACGGCCGCGCTGTATTTCACCGTGGAGGAGAACGGGATCACCTTCCGGACTGCGGCTCCGGTGCCCTCTTTAAAATACGCCTTCAGGGCCTCCATGGTGATGTTGTCCCTCTCCATGGCCATGGCAAAATCCCCCAGCCGCAGGGAAACGTCCCCGTGTCCCTCCTCCGGCACCACCTCTTTCACCGCCATGGAATTCTCCGTGATGGTCCCGGTCTTGTCCACGCAGAGCACATCCACCCTGGCCAGGGTCTCAATGCTCTTCATATCATGGAGCAGCACTCCCTGCCTGGCCAGCCGGATGGAGCTGACGGCCAGAGCCACGCTGGTGAGCAGGTAGAGGCCCTCGGGGATCATCCCGATGACAGCCGCCACCATGGAGGTTATGCTCCCGGCGAAGCTCTCATGGTTGAAAAAAAAGCTCTGGACAAACAGAAGAGTGCCGATGGGGATCAGCGCGATGCCCACAAACTTCAGGAGCTTATTGAGGGAGCGGATCATCTCCGACTGTTCTCCCGCCTTCATGGCCTTGGCCTCCAGCGTGAGACGGGAGATATAGGAAGCCGCACCCACCGCCTCCAGCCTGGCGAAGCACTTCCCGGACACCACAAAGCTGCCGGAGATCAGCGTATCTCCCGGTTTTTTGGTGATCTCGTCGGACTCTCCTGTCAGGAGGGACTCATTGACCTGCACCTCGCCGGCCACCACCCGGCCGTCGGCACAGATCTGGCTCCCCGCGGAAAAGACCACGATGTCGTCCCGCACCAGCTGCGCGGCCGGCACGGTCCAGAGCTTCCCGTCCCGGACCGCCTGGACCCTGGGCGCGCCCAGCATATTCATCTTGTCCAACACCCTCTTGGCGCGGATCTCCTGGATAATGCCGATGAGGGCGTTTATGATCACCACCGGCAGAAACGTCAGATTGCGGAAAGAGCCCACGATGCACAGGAGCACTCCCAGCACCGCAAAGATCAGATTATAATAAGTAAACAGATTTTCCCGGACGATCTCCTTCACCGTCTTGGAAGAGGCGTCCACCTCTCTGTTGTCCAGGCCTGTCCGGAGCCGTTCTTCCACCTGCTCCCGGCTGAGCCCGGACCTGTAGTCCGCCTGGACCGGGGGCACCTGTACACGGGCCGTTTCGTGTTCCTGATATTGATGTTCTCCGCTCATAGACAAAAGACCTCCGTATAAACTATTATTATACGACGGCCTTTTGAATAGTTCCACCAATATTCTATGAATTTTTCCTTAAATCGGGACCTTCCAGTCATACTGGCCGTCCGGCCATATATCATAAAAGTCCGCAAAGGTCAGATCGAAGATCCTCTCCTCTTTTCCCGATAAGTCCACCTGATTTTTGATCATGTACTGATAGATTCCGGAGTAATCCATTTCTCCCTGGAGGAGGATGCTGTCCAGCTTCCCGTCCCGGAGGATGGCGCGCTTGTAGCTCTTCTCATCTTCCCGCACCAGCACCAGATCTCCCTCCCTGGCCTCGCCCCGTCCCAGGGAAAGAGTCACAAGGCCATAGAAGTTCATGGTATTTTTCATGGCGTAGCGGTCCAGATATTTCATGGGCTGTCCGCACATATTGTACGCGGCCGTCTGTCCCTGCTTCATGGCGTTGGGCCAGATCCCCGAAAGTCCCGCCACGTCTCCGGCTCCGTAGATGCCGGGGACGGAAGTCTCCAGATATTCATTGACTTCCAGGAACCGCTCCGCCTTTATGCCGCTGTCCTGCACACAGGAGACGGCGGCCCGGACTCCGGCGGCCACGATGACCAGGTCGCAGGGGATCTCAGTCCCGTCGCTCAAGATCACCTTGGTGATCTTCCCGGACGCATCCGAAACTGTCTGGGAAGCGCTCTTTCCCAGGATGAACCTGCAGCCTGCCTGCTCGAAAAGCTTCTTATAAGGCGCTCCCGCCGTCTCGTCCAGCTGGAGGGGCAGGATCCTGTCGGCCATCTCCACCACCGTCACCTGTTTTCCCCTCTCCAGGAGAGCGTAAGCGGCGTCCATCCCCACCAGGCCGGAACCGACGATCAGGATGTTTTCCGCGCCTTCCGCCATCTGGTCGATCTTCTGAGCGTCAGACAGGTGGCGCAGGCCGAAGACGTTGGACGCCGTGCGGAAATCCCCCACCGGAGGAATGAAGCTGTCGGCCCCCGTGGCGATCAGCAGCCGGTCAAAGGAGATCACCGTGTCGTCCTCCATCTGGATCTTGGAAGTCTTGGGCCAGACATGGGCCACTTTCTTTCCGGCCATCCACTGGATCCCATTGGTCTCGAAAAAGTCTTCGGGAATAAAACGGATACCGGCCGCATCCCGCTCGTGGCTCAGATATTTGTGGAGCATGCACCTGGAATGGACCATGGTGTCCTCAGAGATCACCAGGATCTCCCCGTCGGGGGACAGCGAGCGTATGGCCGCGGCGGCGGAGATCCCCGCCGCGCCGGCGCCAATGATCACATATTTCATCTAGGACACCTCCTCTACATAGATCGCTTCCTTGGGACATGCCTTCACACAGCTGGGCTCCTCCCCGTGGGCCAGACAGAAATCGCATTTCACCACATAGCTCCTGGTGGCCGTATCCGGCTTCAGCACTCCGTATGGACAGTTCATCACGCACATAAAGCAGGAGCCGCACTTTTCCCGGTCGTACCGGACATGGCCGGTCTCCGGGTCTTTTGTGAGGGCGCCGCTCATGCAGGACATCACACACTCCGGAGCGTCGCAGTGGCGGCAGAAGATGGGGCGGTAGCCGCCATCCTCCGCCAGCTCGATGTGATTTCTGGACTCATTGCGCACGTCTGTCAGATCCAGATCGTAGACGGTCCCCTCCGTCTCCCGGTGGGCCTGCATACAGGCAATGGTACAGCTCTTGCAGCCGTCGCATTTGGCTGCATCGATCATGATCCTCTTCATAACAGCCCTCCTATATGTTCAGCGCGCCGCGTCTTTCCATGATGATCCCTTCCAGGATATCCGCGCTCTCCCGGGCATCCGGATTGATGATCACCTGTCCTCCGGTAAGACTCTTCATATCCTCAGTCAGGACCTTCACCGCCACAGGGCTTCCCGTAACGAAGGGAGGAAGTCCCAGATGGAGCGGAAGTCCCAGGGCCAGACCGAAGGCGCCGTCCGCCAGCGCCTGCTCCTCCAGCCACTGAGCCGCGGAGAGGACAAGAGGAAGCTGAGGAAGATCGACTCCCATGGCTTCCGCGATCTCCGTGGCCACGATCTCCAGCCGTCCGATGGCCAGGCAGGGCCCAAAGTTCAGGACGGGAGGGATGCCCAGCTTCTCGCAGACGGCACGGAGCCTGGGCCCGGCCAGCTTGGCAGCCTCCGGCGTCATCAGCCCGCAGTTCTCGATGCCGCCTGAAGAGCAGCCTGCCGTCAGCACCAGGATATCCCTGGAGATCAGCTCCTTGGTCAGTTCCACGGTCAGCACGTCATGACCTCCCGCCGTCAGGTTGGAGCAGCCTACGACGCCCGCGATCCCCTTGATGTCTCCGGAAGCGATCAGGTCGATGAGCGGCTTCCAGCTCCCGCCCAGGAATTCCTTTAAAGAGCCTTCGCTCACACCGGTCAGCGTATTGGAATTTCCGTGCTCCGGAAGCAGGTTCAGCTTCACCTTTCCCCTGCGCTCCTTATAAGCCTCCACGATCTTGTCGATGATGGCCTCGCTCTGCTCTTCTCTCTTCTCAAAGTCAAACTTCATGAGCTCGGCGTTGGCCTTCTTCGCCACATCGTCCAGGCAGATCTGCTTGATATGGAGCTCGTCGCAGATGGGTTCGATGCCCGGCAGGGTGCAGTTGAACTCGGAGAGCACCGCGTCGATGGCGCCGGTGGCCAGGATTGCCTCGCTGGTATAGTTGTTCCCGGCATGGCCGTCAAAGACTTCCGTGTAATGGCTCCCGCGAAGCTGGAGATCCTGTCCCACGCAGGTGCAGCCCACCAGCTTAAAGCCCTTGGCGCCCGCCGCCTCAGCCTTGGCCACTGCCTCGGGGCTCTTGAGCCTCTCCTGGAGATCCACGAAGATAGTGTGCTGATGTCCGGTGATCATGATATTGATGTAGTCCGGATCGATGACCCGCAGGCCCACAGGCGCCTGGCGGAGCTCAGGCTCGCCCAAGAGCACGTCGTTTAACAGGTTGGTAAGGGTCAGTCCGTAAACACCGGTGGAGATCCCCAGCCTCAGGCAGTCCGTCAGCATATCCACGGGATCTGAATTCAGGTTGGTGGAACATTTCACCACTCCTTTGAACACCTCGGACTTGGAACCGCCGGGCATGATCCCCAGCTCCTTCCATCTCTTGACCCTGGGGCCGTAGGCGATCTTCTCCACCAGCTCCATGGGCACATACTCCGGTTTGTAAAGATCCGCGAGGACCGCGTCGGCCACCATCTCCGCCCGCCTATGGTCGTCGGTCTCTTCGATGCCGAACATCCGGCACAGTCTGTCCAGAGCATGGAGCCCCTTCAGATCTCCGCCGTTTTTCGCCGTATTTTTCAGATTCAGCGCCGTATTCTCTACGATATGGATGTAGCATCCGGAACCGGCAGCCACAGCGCGCAGGAAGTTCCTGGTGACGATGGTATCGGCATTGGCGCCGCAGATGCCTCTGGGAGAATTGGGGGTGATCCGGCAGGGGCCGTTGGAACAGAGGCGGCAGCACACGCCCTGGAGGCCGAAGCCGCACTTGGTCTTCTGGCTGTCCACCCGGTGATGGGAAGTCTCCATGGGAAGCTTCCGGATAAAAGCCTCCAGAGGCTTGTCCGCACTTTGACAGGTGTTGCATCCATAACACTGATTCATGATCTTTCCTCCTGTGTGTAAAAAATTTCATGTAAGGATCTGCGCGAAAGCTCCCGGACCAGGAGTCCCTGTATCCGGCAGAGTTCCCTATGGACTCCGCACTTGCCTTCATTTCCGTTCCGGGCGCAGAAAAAGCCCGGTTCCACGCAGCCGGCCAGAAACAGCTTCTGGTCCACGGCCCGGCACACATCATACAGCGTGATCTGTTTCAAGTCCGCCTTCAGGGCATATCCGCCGCCGCTGCCTCTGTAGGCCGACAGATACCCCGCCTTCTCCAGCCGCGCCGCCAGCTTGTAAGCCACCGGCAGCTTGATCTCCTCTCTGCGGCAGATGTCCGGGATGCTGACGGTGTCTCCTCCCGACAGGGCCCGGAGGATCCGGACGGCGTAATCACATTCTCTGGTTAAAAGCATCGCGTTCTCCCTCGTTATTTTCTTAACTATACCATACTTTACTATTTTGGTCAAGTTTAACTCTGAAAAAAACTGCGCCGGTTCCGGACCGGTCCTCCGGCATCCCGCGCAGCCTCTCACAGGACAAAAAGGGAGGCCTGCTTTCGCAGGTCTCCTCGTATTCCGTCAGAGTTTTTCCAATGCCTCACAGATGATCCGGATATTTTCCTTTTGCCCCTCGATCCTGGCTGTAAGAGGATTATTGACCAGGGAAAGTTTCAGTTTCGTGTCTCCGCTCTTCAATTTGATGATGCGCTGCGACGGCACGAGACCTCTCTTGATCTTGACTTTTTCCATCTGCGAGAAGGGCAGACAGAGCCTTCCATGGAGATGGGAAATATCAAACGTATCCATCACCGCCAGCACCAGAGAATCGTCTGTGACTCCCACATAGCAGGAAACATTGCTCAGGGCTCCGAGAGCCAGCACTGCGGCAGTTCCGGCCAGGATCGTACCCCATGTCTTTCCCCGGTAGGTCTCTCCCTCCGGCCGCACCTCTTCCAGCAGACGTTCCATATCTTCCCCATTCAGGAGCACCGCCATATCCATTCCTCCCATCATGCGATCTTTATTCTACTATGATTATAAGAGAAATGGCCGCTCTTTTCATGTGCTCCGGGAAAAATCCATCTCAATCTTCTGTAAAATGACCGTTATTTTTCCAGTTCTTCCTCCAGTTCCTGCTCCGGAGGCAGCCGGAACAGATGGATGACATATCCGGAAATGGCCATCACCAGCACCATGGCCATGAATACCGGCTGCACAGACTGATACAGCAGCAGGAGCACCGTCAGGATGCAGGTGCAGACACAGCACAGCAGCCGCACCCACTTTCCGGCCAGAAAGACCAGGGCGCTGCTCAGATTGATCAGGATCACGATGATCCCCTCGTAGAGAAAGAGATAGCCAATGGGCTGGATGTCATATGTCGCCGCGATCCTTTCATTGATATAACCGGAAACCGAAGGCAGGAACAGCAGCATGATCCAGATAGCCAGATTGATCCCCACATATAAAATAAGCCGTTTCTTCATGTTTTTTCCTCCCATCCTTTGAATTTGTTGCACTTTTATTGTATATCTTTCTTTTTATTATGTCAATTTAAAGATCCTTCTCAGAAAATTCAAAGAAATATAGGAAAGGATTCTCCCAGAAGCTTTTGATAAAGATGCAGATCTACATCCTTGAACACATTGAAGATCACCCGGATCTCTGCTTTCCGGGCGTTCAAAAAAGAGGTCACCGTCCGGACCGCGATCTCCGCGGCCTTTTCATTGGGGAAGTGGAATTCCCCTGTGGAAATGCAGCAGAAGGCAACGCTCCGGCAGCCGTTCTCCACAGCCAGCTCCAGACAGGAGCGGTAGCAGGAGGCGAGGGCTTCGCAGTCCTGTTTCCGGACAGCGCCCCGGATGATGGGCCCCACGGTATGCAGGATGTATCTGCCGGGCAGATTGAAGGCAGGCGTGATCTTTGCCCGTCCCGTGGGCTCCTCATGGCCCTGTCTCTTCATCATGTCATAACAATAGAGCCGCAGCTGGATCCCGCTCCTGGTGTGCACGATGTTGTCGATGCAGGAATGGAGGGGGTGGAAACAGCCCAGAAGCGCGCTGTTGGCGGCATTTACGATGGCATCCGCCTTCAAAGTCGTGATATCTCCCTGCCACAGTACCAGACGGGGATCCCCAGGAACGGCGGGCAGCCCTGCGCTGTCTATGACGCCGCGCCTGTCGCGCTCCTCCTGCAGATACGCATCCTGTATATCGAGAAAACCGCGGCTGACCGGCTCCGGCATCCGTACGTTCATCAAACTGCGAAGCAGATCCTCCTGCTCCTGCTCACCGGAAGGGATGGAAATCCCACGATACCCCGGATTCTCCGCCAGCAGCTCTTTGATCAGATAGATCCTCTTTTCACGATGTGTCATTGCCGCACACTCCTTTCCGGACCGTCCTGTCCGCTGTGAGCTTCAGATGGTTTTTCCCGGACGTCCATGTCCTGATGTGGAAACGCCTGCTCTTCCCCGTCTCCTGTTGACAGCCCCCATCCCGGATGCTAGTATAAACATATAAGTCCTTTATGTAAAGTAAGCACTTTTTTATGCCGTAGTTACCAAAAAGAAACCATTGGAAAGGAGCCTCCATATGATAAATACCAAGGAACTGGAACTTCCGGCCTGTCCGGTGGAAACGACTATCATGCTGATCGGAGACAAATGGAAAGTGCTGATCCTGCGGGACCTGCTGCCGGGGACAAAGCGGTTCGGAGAACTGAAAAAATCCATTGGAAACGTTTCTCAGAAGGTCCTCACGGCCCAGCTGCGGGACATGGAGGAAAAGGGCCTCGTAAACAGGAAAGTCTATGCCGAAGTGCCGCCCAGGGTGGAGTACAGCCTGACCCAGCTGGGCCGCAGCCTGGAGCCCGTACTGGATGCCATGAAGAGCTGGGGAGAGGGATACAAAGCCAGGAATTCCTGAACCACCCTGTCTCACAGACTCTCCGCCCAAGTCCTCCCGGCTGTCCGGAGAAAAAACGCAGCGATCCCGGAAGCCGCCGGCTCCCGGGATCGTTCTTTCTCTCAGTATGTATACAGCACCGATACCTGGCCGCTTCTCAGATCTTTCTCCAGAAGCGCGCTCTCCTGCCTCCTGTATCCGGTGCGCCATCCCACGGAAGAGGAGGCATCCATGACCCCGTAGTCCATCCATACATAGAGCGTATCTCCCGTCTTCTCCGCGGCCCGCACATCCAGACAAGTCTCTCCGTATACCCCGCAGAGTCCGGTTTCCAGAAAACGGTAATCCTCCTGGGAAAGGACTTCTTCTCCTTCCCCATTCTCCTCAGAAAACCAATACAGGCTTCCATCCTGGATCCCATATTTCTGCATGGGCTCAAAGAGGATGCCGGAACCGTCATAGGACCGGTAGATCACCTGGCCCTCCTCATCCACATAAAAATCCGGATTTACCAGACCTTCGTCTCCGGCCACAGTCTGGAGACTGCCGGAAGCCGGATCCAGATAACACAGCTTGCCCCCCTGGAAGACCATGCCGGATCCGGCGGAACTCCCATAGGAAAACAGGATCCCATCGCCGTAAAAGACCATCTTGGCAATATAAGCCGTTCCCTGAAGGCTTTCTTCATAGAGATCCGCCGCTGTAGTGCACAGGATCTTTCCGTCCTGTCCGTCGGCCCCGATGACCCCCAGGCTCACCTGGCCCCGAGAGGCAGCCGCTTCATCCTCTTCCACAGGCTGGTAATAGATCTGCCCGTCCCGGAGAGTCAGGAAAATCCCTTTCTCCACCAGCCTGCTCCTGTTCCCGCTCGCGCCCTCGATGCGGTCTATCTGTTCCGAACTGCTTCCCGTGCAGAATACAGCTTCTCCGTCACAGGCCAGGATGCTCCCGGCTCCCAGATTCGTCCGGACGTCTTCCCCGTCCAGGCCGCAGCTTCCCAGCGTATCCTGTCCCGTGGAAGAGACCGGGATCTCAAAATAGATCCTGTTCCCCGCCAGGGCCAGCCTGCCTCCGATCTGTCCGGTATACAGCACCTGTTCTTCTCCCGTACTGTCCCGGCGCACCAGGGCGTTTTCCGCCCCCGGCACAGGCGCATACCAGCCCAGCTGCCCCATGGGCTCAAAGCTTCCGCCGTTATACTTCACATAGTAGAGCGTATCGCCCAGCCTCAGCATATCTCCCGAAAGGGAAAGCTCCAGATACTCCAGCCTGGTCACCTGATCCGAATAGCCCATCTGTTCCGCGTAAGCTTCTCCCGCCGTTCCCCGGTACACCCGCAGGAGGGACAAGGTGCTTCCGGCAAAGGCAAACCGGTCGACATAGGAAAGGCCATACCCCAGCGTCACCTTCCTCAGGTTCGCACATTCGTAGAACGCGTACGGATGGACAGCCTTCAGGCTGTTGGGGATCACCACTTCCTCCAGCGTCTCATTTCCCATAAAGCATTTCTGTCCCACAGCCGCCACCTGATATCCGGCGATGGTCTCCGGCAGAGTCAGGCTGGAAGCCGTCCCCGTGTAATCCAGGAGAACGGCTTTCCCATCCAGCAGGCCATAGGCAAAGTCTCCTTCCCGTCCGGCAGGTTCCAGATAAGTATCCAGCACGTTCTTCCCCAGGATATCCGGAGAGGCCTGGGAAAAAGGATCAAATTCCCTGGGCCCGTCCGTCAGGGAATACGTTCCGTCTCCGCAGTAGATCACCTCCGCATCCGAGTAGGGCAGCACTCCCCATATCGTGTCTTTCTGTCCGTACTTGTCCTTGGCCCCCTGGAGAGCCGTCTGGAAATCCGTGGCCTTCCCGCCTTCGCTCTCTCCCATCCTCTCCATGACTTCCGAAACGATCTGGGTACTGTAGAAGATGGAAATGCTCTGGCTGCTCCCGGCCACCAGATCCGCCCCTTTTTTCATCAAGGTCTTGGCCAGCCCGTCATCCTGCAGAGTCGCGCAGGCCGCCAGATAGAACATGGAATCCTCCAGGTCGCCGTCTTCATAATAATATTCAAAAAAGGCCGAAGTCAGCGCGAATTTCCCATCCGTCCCCACCAAAAGCCTCCTGCCGATGAGGTCCTTGGCATAGTATCCTGTATTTTCCAGACTGCTCTCTTCCCCGGTCAGGATCACCGGCCCCACCTGCGTATTGTATCCGCCGTGGGAATTCCAGAACACGCAGGAATCCGGCTCAAATTCCTTGGCCGCCTCCACAGTCACCTGGCCGTCCCGCTTCGGCTCCGCGGACCAGCAGCTTTCCGCGATGTCTTCATTCTCAAAAAGAGCTTCTCCATAGGCGCTCAAGCTTTCTTTGCCGCCCAGGATGGCGTTGAACACAAACTCCAGGTCTGTGCTGTAAGGTTCCATGGTGTAGACCACCGTCCTTCCGGAGCCGGCCTGCATCCCCCGGACCCTGGGCGTATAGAAGAGCACATACCCGCTGTTCAATGTCACCAGGACGGAACTGTCCTCCTCCACGGAAGAACGAATCTTTCCCTGAGCCTGGGCATCCTCGCCGTAGGCCCCCACCGCCGCGAAGGCCGCCTCAAAATCCTCCGGCTCCACATACCCCTCCTCATTGGTGTACGCGGCGGCAGCCTCATTCATCTCCCGGCGGATTCGCTCCAGATCGTCAAAATTTTCCCGGTCCTGCCCGGAAACCTCATATCCTCCATAGGGCTCCTGTTCCGGCTCTATGTAACGCATCAGAAAAAGGATGCCTCCGCATAGGAGGATGATCAGCACCAAAAGCCCTGCCAAGATCTTTTTTTTCATTTCTCCAAGTCTCCGTTTCTCACAAGCGCGGTCTTCTACGGCTCCAGTCTATCACAAGGAGAAATTCCCTTCCATCCTTTCATGAAGACCTGCTCCAGCTCTCCGCTGATGGGAAATGCCACGACGACAGCCTCCGTCTCATAATTTTTATCCCGGGATACCAGCAGGACGTCCGACGCATCGCTCCCGGTCTCCAGAGGAAAAAAAGTATAGGTATCCGCCTCCAGATCCTCTTCACCCTTTCTCCAGCGGACAGGTTCCTCGTAATGATAAGTCACCTCCAGGGCGCCTTCCGGTTTTTCCGGCAGATGCGTCCACATCACTCTGGCCGGAGCGCCTCCGTCCACGTTCTCTTCCCAGCACGCCGCCACCTTGCTGTGGATCTCTTCATACGCTTCCGTATCCGGCTCCAGTATGCAGGAAGCAGCCCCGTCCCGGATCTCGATGCAGTCCGGCCTGTCCAGCGCCTGACGGTAAGAGTCTTCCTCCCTCCTTCTCTCCGCCGCGTCCTCCGCGGCAGAGAAGACGAGCCCCGATGCGCACAGTACCAGCAGGATCCCTGTCACATATCTCCGTTTTCCCATATCTTCCCCTCCTCTGCGCGGCTTACGGCATACCAACTTCCCGGACTGTGCCGCCGCCCGCAAACCGGCCGCAGCCAAAACTCCCCATGGCAGGATGCGGCTCTGCCGGGACTGCCGTCCTCCCCTCTAAAGTTTCCGTCTTTATCATTTTCTACAGTCATATTAACATGTTATTTTATTCTTATCAATAAAAAGTGCGACTATTCAAATCAGTCATCGCATCTTCCGGATACCTTATCCTTAATTCCACTTACACCAAAGCGGATACCAGCGGCCCTCGATCTTCGGGACGGTAAACTCCGCATAAGAAATGATGGGATCTGCATTTTTAGGCATAGCCGTAATTTCTACGGATACAGTCACGGCATCTTCAAATATGTAATAGAAGCCGCCGTTTAATAAGATCTGATTTTGATGATCCAATTCCTCTGCTTTATAATATTCCACATCCATGGTATAAGTATAATCCACTCCGGATGCGAAAAGAACGTTTTCTTTCCCCTGCTCATAAAGTGCCTCGATGGCGTCTTCTTTTGACTCATAGCCCAGGAGGTTTTTCAGTATTAGTTCCGGAACATCTCCGAGACACCCTTCCGGACTGCCCGCTATATAACTTTCCAGATAGGAATCCACTGCGTTTTCCCAGCTCTCTGTTTTCCGGGATCCGGCAGCGCCCCGCAGCAGGAAAAAGCCCGCAGCTGCTGCCAACACCACTGCTGCCATTACCGCGATCACGATATAAGGTTTTTTCTTTCTTAGACGGACAGCCGTTTGAGGCGCCGGCCCGGCTTGATCGCTGAACGAAGGCGCCGTATTCCTCAGGCGATTCCCGCACTCAGGACAAAAAGCTGCATGATCCGGAATTTCTGTACCGCATTTACCGCAAAACATTTTCTCAACCTCCAAAAATATATTTTATTTTCTTTTACCATATAGACAAACGGAGACCGGAAAAAGTTTTGTCTTTTTTTATTTTTGGGTTCTAAAAATGGCGCCCAGGTTTCCCCAGGCGCCATGCCATATTCCTGACCATCGAAATACACTGCAATACTCGTCAGCGTATTCCGATCAAAATATTTTTCGGTGCGGTACCGCTTACATCCCAGCTTGCTTAGCCACCTCAGCCGCAAAGTCATCCTGACGCTTTTCGATGCCCTCTCCGGTCTCGTAGCGGACAAAGCCCTTGACCGCGATCTTGGCTCCGGCTGCCTTGGCAACCTCATCCACATACTTGCCCACGGTCTGCTTGCCGTCTTCTGCCTTTACATATACCTGATCCACCAGGCAGATCTCCTTCAGCTCTTTGTTGATACGGCCGTTGACAATGCCCTCGATCACCTTCGCGGGCTTCTGGGACTCCTTGGGATCATTCTGGATCTGAGCCATCAGGATCTCCTTCTCATGGTCCAGATACTCCTGGCTGACCTGGCTCCTGTCTACATACTTGGGATTCAGGGCCGCGATCTGCATAGCGATATTCTTGCCCATCTCCAGCACGGCGTCGTTAACCACGTCGGACTCCACATCCACCAGAACGCCGATCTTGCCGCCCATATGGATGTAGTCTACGATGCAGCCGTTCTTCTCTTCCATCTTCTCGAAGCGGCGGATCTTCAGGTTCTCACCGATGACGGCGATCTTCTCCACCAGAGCTTCCTTCACGGTCTTGGAAGGATCCTCTTTCCACGCCTCTTCCATGAAAGCATCCATATCTGCTGCGTCAGAAGCAACTGCCTGTGCCGCAACAGCCTTTACATACTCCTGGAACGTCTCATTCTTTGCCACGAAGTCGGTCTCGGAATTGACTTCCACGATGGCGGCCTTCTCGCCGTCGATGACTGTCCTTACGATACCCTCCGCAGCGATGCGGCTGGCTTTCTTCTCAGCCTTGGCCTGGCCGTTCTTGCGCAGGAACTCTACCGCCGCATCCATATCGCCGTCGTTGGCCGCAAGAGCCTTCTTGCAGTCCATCATGCCGGCGCCTGTCATTTCTCTCAACTCTTTTACCATTGCTGCTGTAATTGCTGCCATGTCTTTATTCCTTTCCTGAAAGATAAGATCAAATATTCCGGGTTTATGCCTCGGCTTCTTCTGCGGGAACCTCCTCGGCCTCGCCTTCACCCTCTGCAGCTTCCTCGCCCTGCTTTGCCTCGATCACAGCGTCCGCCATCTTGGAAACGATCAGCTTGACGGCACGGATGGCGTCGTCATTGCCGGGGATCACATAATCCAGTTCCTCAGGATCGCAGTTGGTATCGGCGATACCGATCAGAGTGATGCCCAGAGCATGAGCCTCCTGCACGCAGATGTGCTCCTTCTTGGGATCCACTACGAAGATCGCATCGGGAAGCTTCTTCATATCCTTGATGCCGCCCAGGTTCTTCTCCAGCTTCTCCATTTCC
>CAJFUL010000027.1 GCA_904420245.1 Candidatus Paralachnospira avium | reverse complement strand
TTCATCAATGTAATGCTGTTCCATTTTGTAATCCTCCAATATGATTGATTTTTCCTACAAATCCAATCATTCCGGCTGACTACAAAAACCAAAGGGAGAGAACTTCCTTACGAAGCCTCTCCCTCGGGGGACCCTTTTTGCTTTATACCTCCATATGAAAAACGCGCTCCGCAGGATGGCTCCTGTTCCAGCTTCCGTGTCCTGCAGCTTCCTGCTGCCGGGATCTCCCGGTCCTCAGAACAGGCCGCGGATGAACCGGAAGTACAGCTTCCGGAAACCGGAGATCTCCTTCTTCGCGGCGGCGCGGAGCTGTCCCTCCATCCGGAGGAGCTCCTGCAGTTCCGTCCTGGTGATCCGATGGGGACTGAACCTGGCCTTCTGCGCAGTCCTCCTGGCCTGTTCCAGCTTCTCCTCCCACCCGGTTTCCCGCTCCCTTCCGGAGCGCGTCATGGCCTCGTCCAGTTCCCGGATAGCTCCATAGACGGCCAGCGCCGCCCGGTTCCGGTCCTTTCCCCGGAATTTCCGTCTCCTGGCCGCCAGGCGCAGCCCTCTGTTCAGGAGAAGCGCTGCCGCCGGGACCAGGAGGATGACCGGGACAGCCAGCAGGATAAAGAACGGCGTCCTGCTCTCCGGAACCGGCTGTTCTCCTCCGCTCTCTTCTTCCCCGTCTGTCTCCGTCTCAGGAGGACGTTCCTGGGCGGCGGTCTCTTCTTCTGTTGTCTCCATGGCTGTCTCTTCCGTCTCCGGCTCCGTCAAAGGCAGATCGTCCCTGGCGCTTCCTGTGGTCTCCAGAGGGATCCACCCCAGACCGCTCGCATAGATCTCCACCCACGCGTGGGCATCGGAATCCCGCAGGAGGATCCAGCCGTCCTGATCTTTCTCTCCCCACGGAGAAGCCACATACCCCTCCACATACCGGGCCGGGATACCGGAGGCGCGCAGCAGCAGGCACACCGATGAAGCGAAATGACGGCAGTATCCCCGGTGATTCTCCGTCAGGAAATACTCCACAAAATCCTCGCCCTCCGGCGTGGCCCCCGGCGTCAGGGTATAGACATTTTCATACTGGACCGTCCCGGCCACCTGGACGGCATAGTCCAGGGGATTCTCCGCATTCCGGACATCCAGATCCTGCTCTTCCAGATAACCGGTGAGAAAACCGGACAGTTCTTCCGGCACCTGGGTATACGTTTCATAGACAAAATCCCGGTACCGGACAGCCTCTTCCAGAAAATCCCGTTCCTCCTGTCCCAGGGAACTCAAAAACTCCCCGGACGGCTCCCACTCCTCCGCCGCCAGAAAACCTTCATAAGTGTTAAGCGCATCCCAGCCGATGGTCCACTGGCCCTCTCCGGCAGTGCCGTGCCTCTCCAGAGCCCGCTGGTACAGAGTCAGATACGCATCGGACAGAGCCACTCCCTGGAACTGGTATCTCTGAGAACCAAAGAGAGAATTCTCCGAGACGGCTCCCATATCCCGTTCCAGGCGGATTTCCTCCAGCTCTCCCGGCGTGTCCATGAGTCCGTAGGGAATATAGACCACCCTGGGATCCGTCCCCACATTGTGGATGGTAATGTCATAATAATACTGGTCGTAATCGCTGGAAACCGGCATATGCTGCAGATACAGATAGGGATAATTCTGGACGTTCCTCCTGCCCGGCGCCTCATACACCTCTTCCGGAAGCTCCGACCAGCTCTGATCCTCATAGATGCTCCCCACAAACCCCTTCAGGTAATCCGGACTGTTTTTGGCCATCTTCACCTTCAGCATGACATTCTCTGAAAAATGCAGGTCACCGGAAGCGCTCAGATCCACCAGGCCGCCCCGGCCTCCTATCCCTTCTGTCCGGAGCATGGCGGAAAGATCCGCTCCGGTTAAAAGGCCTGTCCGCAGATCCTCCAGAAAAGCAGGACGGACATACCGCTCTTCCGGAAGGACCACGCCTGTAAGGATCGTGATCAGGACCATCACGCAGGTCCAGACTGCCGCCTGGGAGGCTCTGAGCGCCCGGCCGCCGCAGATCATGAGCCCCCACGCCAGGAACAAAAGCAGAAGCCAGCCGGGAGCCGGCACCAGCCCGGCCGCCAGAGGGGCGGCGAAAAAGGGAAGGGTCGCCAGGATGGCCGGCAGCGCTCTCCGCTTCCCGGAGCTCAAAAACAGCGCCAGGACCAGCTGCTGGAGAATCATCACATAGGCCGCCGCCATATTTCTCCAGGCCAGGAGCCGTTCCGGCGGGATGTTCTCCGGGATCTCCGCGCGGACGCCGAACCCGAAATGCTCCCCGTAAACCTCCAGGATCTGGAAGCCGATGCTCCGAAGCCCCGCAGCCAGAGTATCCCGCAGACCGAAAGCCGTCACCGCCAGGAACAGGAAAAAGACCGCCAGAAACGTCCTGCGGTACCTGGCCGCGCCGCAGGCCGCCCCAAAGACCGCCGCCGAAAGGAGCAGGGCCGGCAGCACATACCCGAACGACACAGAAAGAGAAAACCCGTCGGCCAGGACGCCGAAGGATCCGGCTCCGGCGGCAGCTCCCATAAGGATGCACAGGAACACGGAAAAAAAGCCGCCGGAAGTTTCTCCCGCAGTTTTCACCTTTTTTACCACGATCCCCCCGGCCTGGTTCCGTTTTTTCATCACGCCCTCCTGCCGTCTGTCCCGGTCTCCATATCCAGGACCTTCCACTCTGCTCCAAAGGATCCGGCCGCCGCCTTTCCTGCCGCGTCCTCCCGGGTCTTTCCCCGCCGGATCTGGAAAACGTGAACGTCATTTCCCGCTCCGCACAAGAGGACGGCCTCCCGCTCCGAAAGTCCTTCCGTAAAATAATAGATCCCGGACACGCCCCTCTCCTCCAGCAGGCTCCGGATGAAAAGCAGCCTGCCGGGAGAAAAAGTCCTCGCAGCCGAAAAGATCTCCCGGAGCGTCTCGTAAAAGGACGCTTCTCCCTCCACGGAAAACACCGAGAAGACGCCTTCTCCGGCTCCCATCTGAAGACCGATCCTGTGGCGGATGCCTCTGACGGCAAAGTTCCGGGAAAGAGAAAGCATCCCCTTCAGGACAGCTTCCGCCCCTTCTCCCTCAGTTTCCGCCAGATCCGCCGCCAGCAAAGGGCTTTCCTCCAGCGGGAAACCGCCTTCTTTTATATAGATCTCTTCCTGTCTGCCCAAAAGCTTCCAGTGGATCCTGGAGACCGGATCTCCCGCCCGGTACTCCCGGATATCATAGAGCTCCGATACATCGTCTCCCGCCCGGTCTGCCGCGTACCTGCCGCTGTCCGGATCTTCCGTTCCCTTCCGGGAGACGGTTTCCGGCAAGTCCAAAAAATCCGGCAGCACCAGCACAGAGATCTTCTGGGAAAGGGCCTTCTTCCTCCCGGAAAATCCAAAGAGCCAGAGCGGATCATAAAACTGGACGCCCTTAAGCTGACAGGAGACCAGCCCGCAGCCGGAAGAAGACAGGCGGATGCGGATCTTCCCGCGTCTCCTGTCCATGGAAAAAGGAAAGGAAATCGCCCTGCTCTCCCCGGAAAACTCATTCCGGATCAGGAGCTTTAACTTCCCCCGGATCCCGAAGATCCCGGATCCTCCCGCCGCTTCCGCCTCCACCGAAAACTCTCCTCCGGCCACGGCCGTTTCCCTCCCCGGCAGGAGCCGAAGATCCGCTCTCCCAAAGCAGAGGCCGAAGATCAGAGAAAACACCGGGAGCGCCAAAAACAGGACCAGAAGGAAGAACGAGAGATAACCGCTGAAAAACAGATAGAACAAAAGCAGCCCTGCCAGTATAAGACCGTATTCCAAACGGTTCCTGAGCATAATCTCACATCCTTAGATCAGCCTGGGAGCCGGAACGCTGTTTAAGACCTGCTCCAGCAGTTCCCTGGTCCCCATCTGGTTCAGCTTCGCCTGGAACCCCGGGACGATCCGGTGCTCCAGCACATCAAAAAACACGCTCTGCACATCTTCCGGGACCACATAATCCCGTCCTTCCATCCAGGCCGCGGCCCGGCTCATCCTGGCCAGAGCCAGGGTCCCCCTCGGGCTGACGCCTGTCCGGATCATGGGATTTTGTCTGGTGGCGCCTGCCAGGAGAGCCATATACTGATAGATCTCGTCAGCCACATAGACCTGCTCCGCCTGGGACTGCATCTCCCGAAGATCCGCGGCCGACGCGGCTCTCTGTACAGAATCCAGGGGGCTTTGTCCCTGACGGCTCTTCAGGATGGCCACCTCGTCCTGAAAGGCCGGATACCCCATGGACAGACGGATCAGAAACCTGTCCACCTGGGACTCCGGCAAAAGCTGGGTGCCGGCCGATCCTGCCGGGTTTTGGGTGGCGATCACCGTAAAGGGCTTGGGGATCCGGTGGATCACCCCGTCCACCGTCACCTGTCCCTCCTCCATGGCTTCCAGGAGGGCGCTCTGCGTCTTGGAGCTGGCCCGGTTGATCTCGTCGGCCAAAAACAGATTGCACAGGACGGCTCCGGGATGATATTCCAGCCGTTTCTCCTCCCGGTCATATACAGAAAATCCCACCACGTCCGCCGGCATGATCTCCGGCGTAAACTGGAGCCGCTTGTAATCCAGGGACAAGGCCCTGGAAAAGGCCAGCGCCAGGGTGGTCTTTCCCACGCCCGGCCTGTCCTCCAGGAGCACATGGCCCCCGGCCAGGATGGCCACCAGGATCTTCTTCACCACCGTATCTTTTCCGATGACGGCTTTTTTCACTTCATGAACGATCAATGCTGCCCGTCTGTCCATCATTTTCTCCTTTACCGTGATTTCTATTTCCATTATAACCCATAAAAACAGGAAAACGCCCCATAAACAACATTAATTTTTCTTAAGACTTTGTGAATATCCTCTCTCTGTGCTATACTGGACCTATGATACATCTGATCAGAAAGGAGATTTCTATGCAGAAAGAACATACTGAGATCTGGAAAGACCGGCGCCACATCCTGTGGTTCCCCATCACCTTTGATAAATACTGGATCAGCGACGGAAGACTCTATTGCCGTCACGGCTTTATCCGCCAGCAGGAGCACGAATGTCTCCTGTACAGGATCCTGGACGTCTCCCTGACCCGCGGTCTTTTGAACCGCCTGTGCGGCACCGGCACCGTTACCCTGAAGACCACCGACGAGTC
Source organism: Candidatus Paralachnospira avium (assembly GCA_904420245.1). GTDB lineage: Bacteria > Bacillota > Clostridia > Lachnospirales > Lachnospiraceae > Lientehia > Lientehia avium. The sequence continues at coordinate 20,046 of CAJFUL010000027.1, read as the reverse complement.
CGACTCCACTCTGATCCTGAAAAACATCAAAAACAGCAAACAGGTCAAGGATACCATCAGCAATCTGGTGGAGGAAGAGAGGAGCAATAAGGGGATCACAGGAAGAGAGATCCTGACCACAGGAGGTTTCGAGGATTTCGACGGAGACGGGGATCCCTTTTAAAAGCAGCGTTCCGTCCCCGGGATGTTCCGTTCCATGAAGATCCCATAGAGCAAAAGCCCCATGAGTCAGATATCCGGTCTGATCCATGGGGCTTTTTTGCTTATAAAAAGACCTTACTCTTCTTCCGCTTCCATCTCGTCAAATTCAGCGGCATCCAAGATCTCGTCAAAGGCATCTGCCGCTGCCTCGTACTCCTCGTCGTCTTCGATATTCTGAAGATCCGGCTCTCCGTTGGGACCGGTGACAAAGCGGTACAGATAGACCTCTCCCTCTTCTTCCTCCGGAACGTTGGTGGGAAGCAGAGCGATGTAATTCCGGCCGGCCGCCTCATAGGTGGTGAGGACGATGCACTCCAGCTCAGAATCGTCGTCCAGGGTCAGGGTCACGGTCATATGTCCGTCTTCCCCCTCGTGGATGTGGTCATGGCCGCAGTCACAGCCGCAGGAAGCGCAGTCGTCGGCGCTGCATCCGCTCTCGAATTCGTTTGCCATTTCAGTTTCCTCTCTTTTCTCTAGAATCAGCATCTCTTGATTACATGAACACTGTAGCAAATATTTCTCAAAAAAGCAAGACAAAGACTTAGGACAGGTACCGTTTTTTCAAGGTCCGCACCATCCCGGCATACCGCCTTTCGCAGGAGGCGGGACGCATGGCCTCAATGTCCTCCAGACAGGGAGACAGCCACCGTTCCCAGATGGATGCGTAGATCTTCTCCCGGTCCTCCTCCATATCGATGCAGGTGACGATGGCTGGAGCCACGTCATAGTACTCCTCCACCAGCCTGCGCCCTTCCCCGCTCTCCATCATATACGTATCCCGGAACCGGCGGAAGGCCGTCAGCTCGTAACAGTCGTCCGGCTTTCCGAAGGAATCGCAGACCGCCGTGGTGATAAAGCACATCTTCCCCTTCTTAAAGCCTGCCACCATATCCCCGTAAGTCCCTTTGACGATCCTGGACTTGGGATGGAGACGGATCCACTCCTCCACCAGGATGTCCGCCAGCCTGTCCCCGCTGGAAAGCTTCTGCTCCTGGACCATGGGCACCACATAGATGGCCAGGATGGTCTTATACTGGTCCAGCTTCAGGGACCGGGAATTCCTGGTCCGCAGAGCCGGGTCCGCGGCCACCGCCTCGTCGATGGCCTTCACCAGCTCCGAGGACAAATGCCGCATGAAAGCCCTGCCCCCGTCCGCCGCCATCAGGGAATACCGGTCCAGCGCCTCCAGGACCGGACGGCAGCTTTCCATGTACCGCTCAAAATACTTGGCGTACTCGCTTCTCTGAAAGTATTTCAGCGCATCCAGATGATGGAAGAAGATCTCCTGGAAATGGAGCCTGGTGTAGACTTCATTGGCCGTCTCATCATAGGGATCCAGCTCCAGCATCCTGCCGATCAGCTCCTCCGCCTTGGGATCCTTCTTCTCATACAGTTCCAAAAGTACCTCTGACAGAGGGCTCTTTTCCTTCTCCTCCCGGATGGGGATCAGTTCTTCCAGAGTCAGCACCGCGCCGCAGTACATACAGGAAAACTTCTCCAGCTCCTCCGGGATGCTCAGCTTTCCTCCGCATTTGGGACATTTCCCCTCTCTATTTGCCATACCGCCCTACCTTCTTTTGATTTTTTTCTATCATACCATGTTTCCCATGCCTTTACAACCTTCCCGGTCAAAGTGAAAACCGCGGCCGTTTACATCCACAGTCCCTCCGGCTCCGGAGATCTCCCGCCGGACGACGTCTTCCTCCCGAACGTTTCCGGCACGGACAGGGCCTCCTCCTGTCCCGCAGCGTGTTTCCTGTTATCAAAGAGGATCCTGCCATGCAGGATCCTCCGCCTGCGGCGGGATTCCTCTCCGCCGTAGCACGCTCCCACGGAGTGTTTTGCTCTATGGAAACGAAGTTTCCTATAGAGTCAAAAAGGGACCTGCCTCAGGCAGCCCCCTTTTTCATTCCGTTTTCCGCTATGTAGATCTTATTCCGCCCAGTTGTGATAGACTTCCTGCACATCGTCGTCGGCATCCAGAAGATCCAGGATCCTGTTCATCATCTTGATGTCCTGCTCGTCTGAGAGCGTCACATAAGTCTGAGGGATCATGGTCACTTCAGCGCTGGCCATGGGGATCCCCTCCTTCTCCAGCGCTTCCCGGACAAGGCTGAAATCCTCCGGCGCCGTGGTGATCTCAAAGCTGTCGTCCTCCTCGGCAAAATCCTCAGCTCCCGCGTCCAGGGCCATCATCATCAGATCGTCGGCATCCATCTCGCACTCTTCCTTGTCGATGATGATCTGTCCCTTTTTGTCGAACATGAAGGATACGCAGCCGGTGGTCCCCACATTTCCGCCGCCCTTGGTGAAGGCGTTGCGGACGTTGGAAGCCGTCCTGTTCTTATTATCCGTCAGGGCATCCACAATGATGGCCGTCCCGTTGGGGCCGTATCCTTCATAAGTGATGGATTCGTAATTGACGGAGCTTGCATCGCCGGCCGCTTTCTTGATGCCCCGCTCGATGGTGTCGTTGGGCATATTGTTGGCCTTGGCCTTGGCGATCACATCCCTCAATTTGCTGTTGTTGGCAGGATCTGCGCCGCCTTCCTTGACTGCTACGGCGATCTCACGGCCGATCACCGTAAAGATCTTGCCCTTGGCCGCATCGTTTTTCTCCTTCTTATGCTTGATATTGGCAAATTTGGAATGTCCTGACATGAAAACCTCTCCTTTTTCCTCTTACTCTTTGTATTTTACCTATCCAAAACCTCATTCTATCATTTTTTTTCCTGGATTGCAACTATGTACCCGGCTCAAGGCGCAAAGAGGTCCAGGCTGATGAGAAGGGCCGTATTGACCTTTTTCAGGATCTCCCCGTCCAGATGACAGATCTTTTCTTTCAGTCTCTGCTTGTCGATGGTCCGCAGCTGTTCCAGAAGGATCACCGAATCCTTCACCATCCTGCAGCATCCTGCCCGCAGCTCCACATGGGTCGGAAGCTTCGCCTTGTTCATCCTGGATGTGATGGCTGCGCAGATGACGGTGGGACTGTGGCGGTTTCCCGTGTCGTTCTGGATGATCAGCACAGGTCTCACTCCTCCCTGCTCCGATCCGATCACGGGCCTTAAGTCCGCGTAGTAAATATCGCCTCTCTTGATCATTTCCCTTTCACGCTCCGATATCTGCATTGGTCTTAAATCTTAGTATCTCCAATGTTTCTTCGGTTCATACGGGAAACTGTCCGTCACTGCTCTATTTCATATAGATCCCGAAAATAATCCTTGGTCCCCACGATGCGGCCGTCCCGCAGATAGATCCTGGGGATCCGCTTCCCGAGGCAGCAGACGAACTCATAGTTGAAGGTGCCTGCCAGATCGGAAAGTTCTTCCACCGTGATCCGTTCCTGTCCGTCGGCGCCCGCCAGCACCGCCGTATCTCCTGTCCGGACTCCGGGGATCTCCGTGACATCCGCCATGATCTGATCCATGCAGACACGCCCCGTGATGGGCGCCCGCTTTCCGTGCAGCAGCACATCCCCTCTGTTGGACAAGCTCCTGGGATATCCGTCTCCGTAGCCCACGGCTATGGTGGCGATGCGCATGGGCCGCTCCGCCACAAAGGTGCCTCCGTAGCCCACCGTTTCTCCCGGCTCCACCTCTTTCACATAGATCACTTTCGACTCCAGCCGGAGAGCCGGCGTCAGGGCCACCTGTTCCTTTTCCACCTGATCGGAGGGATACATCCCGTACAGGGCGATCCCGGCCCGCACCATATCGATATCATACTGAGGCAGGTCTATGATGACCGCGCTGTTGCCCATGTGCTTCAAAGGGATCCGGATCCCCCGCTTCTCAAGCTCCTTCGCAAACCGGCTGAACTTCTCATACTGTTTGGCCGCGTGAGATTTATCCGTCTCGTCGGCCCTGGCGAAGTGGCTGAACAACCCCTCCAGACAGATCCCGGGAAGTTTTGTCATGGCCTCCGCCTCATCCAGAGCCTCCCGGCCCGGCCGGAACCCGAGACGATTCATCCCCGTCTCCAGCTTCATATGGATATAAGCCGTCTTCCCCAGCTTCACGGCTGCTTTGGAGATCTCCTCCGCCTGTCCGTGGTCATACACATTTATGCGGATCTCTTCTTCTATGGCCTGGCCGTAAGCCTCCTCCTGAACATGGCCCAGCACCAGCACCGGCTCCTCTATACCGTTGAGCCGCAGATTCACTGCCTCCTCCAGAGTGGCCGTGGCAAACCAGTCCGCCGTTCCCCGGAGCCTCCTCGCGATGGGCACCGCCCCATGGCCGTATCCGTCGGCTTTCACCACGGCGCAGAACTTCGTTCCCGGCCTGGTATGGGCCTTCAGAGCCTTCGCGTTTTCATATATGGCATCCAGGTCGATAAATGCCGCTGTGCGGCTATATGTCTCCATGCTGTTCCTCCCTGCTGTTTTCCCATTCCATGAGCACCGGACCGATCCCCTCCAGAAGATCCCTGGCCGTCATGGCCCTGCGCCCGTATTTTCCGGCGGCCCATTCTCCGGCCAGCCCGTGGAGATAGACTCCGCTCTCTGCCGCCTGGGCCGGGGTAAGTCCCCCTGCCAGAAACCCTGCCAGGATCCCGGACAGTACGTCTCCGGATCCTCCTGTCCCCATGCCGTCGGTGCCGCCTCTATTGAGATACAGGCCCCGTTCCGAGGCCACTGCCGTCCTGGCGTCCTTCAGGACGCAGACTGCTCCGTACCGTTCCCGGAATTCCCGGGCCGCTTCAAGCGGCCTGCTCTTTAACAGGGCCGTCCCGATCCCCGTGAGTCTCGCCATCTCTCCCATGTGGGGCGTCACGATGACCCGGGGCCCCAGATCCTCCAAAAGATCCCGGTCCTCCGCCATGATATTCAGCGCGTCGGCATCCAGCACCGCCGGGATCTCTCTGTCCTTCCGCTCTTTTAAGAGCAGGGACAGAAGTTCCCTGGCATAGGGCTCCCTGGAAAGCCCCGGGCCCGCCGCCAGCACATCTGCCCGCCGGCACAGCTCTCCGATCTGCTCTTCCATCCCGGGAGCCAGTTTCCCGTCCTCGACGCGGCAGACGGAAAGGACCGCCTCCGGAAGCAGAGTCTGGAGCACCGGTATGTTTTCCCGCACCGTAAGGACCTGCACCAGCCCGGCTCCCATACGGCAGGCCGCCATGGCGGAAAAATACGCGGCCCCGCACATCCCCGGACTTCCCGCGGCCACCAAAACACGGCCAAAAGTCCCCTTATGGCCGTCCGCGGGACGGAAGGGCAGAAGCCCCGGCTCTCCCCTCCGGAAGCTGCGGACCAGACGCTCTCCCGTCCCTGACATCCAGGGCGGCGGCGCGAAACCGATGTCCGCCGTCACGATGGTCCCGCAGTAAGAAGCTCCCGGATAGAGCGCCATCCCCAGCTTGCCGTATCCAAAAGTCACTGTCTCATGGGCCCTTACGGCGGGATCCGATGCGCCGCCTCCCGCATATACGCCGGAGGGAATATCCAAGGACAGGACCTTGGTCCCCGATTCTGCGGCGCGGCATACGGCCCGGATCCAGGCTGCCGCCGTTCCCTCCACGGGACGGCTAAGACCCACGCCAAAGATCCCGTCCAGGATCAGATCATATCCCTTTGCCCTATCATATTCCAGGATCCCGTCTCCTGTGCCCACAGGCACGCCCAGCTTCTCCAGGATCCTCTGCTGGAGGCGGTTCTCCTCCGTGGCCTTCTCCCATTTTCCCACCAGGACCGCCTGTACCTGAAAGCCCTTTAAATGGAGATGCCTGGCTGCCGCCAGCCCGTCGGCGCCATTGTTTCCCGTGCCGCACAGCGCCAGGACCTTTCCTCCGGGAGGCGTCATGCGGACGGCCTCCCCGGAAACTGCCAGAGCCGCTCTCTCCATGAGGACCAGGGAAGGGATCCCCAATTCTTCTATATTATACCGATCGACGGCCTTCATCTGTCCGCCGTCCAGAAGATATTCCATATCCGCTCCTCACAACAGCAAAATTCCCCGTCGCGGCGACAGGGGAATTGCATGATCTGTTCCAAAGGAAGCCTCGCGCGGCAGAGCCAAAGCCCCGCCCGGCGCAGGCCCTTTACTGATTTCTCTTCTCTGAAATGCGGTAAGAAAGCTGCATCAGACTCTCGGACAGATGCACGTTTTCCACCACCACGTCCTCCGGGACGGAAAGATCCAGATGGGCAAAATTCCAAATGGCCTTGATGCCGCAGGCGATGAGCCTGTCCGCCACTTCCTGGGCCACCTGCTTGGGGACCGTCAGGACGGCAATGTCGATGGGATGCTCCGCCAAAAAGGATTCCAGCTCCTTCATATCCAGAGTAGGGATCCCCCGGACCTGCTTCCCGATCCTCTCCTCGCTGACATCAAAGAGGGCTTGGATCATAAAGCCCCTCCGCTCAAAATTGGAATAATTGGTCAAAGCCTGTCCAAAATTGCCTCCGCCGATGATGATCATATTGTTCTGGCGGTCAATGCCCAGGATCTTGGCGATCTCATTATATAAAAGCTCCACATTGTATCCATACCCCTGCTGGCCGAACCCGCCGAAATTATTGAGATCCTGACGGATCTGGGAAGCCGTCACGTTCATTTTGGCACTGAGGTCATTGGAGGAAATCCTTTCTACCCCGCTCTCCAGCAGTTCCCCCAAATATCTGTGATACCGGGGCAGCCTTTTGATCACCGCATTGGAAATTTCTTTATGCTCCACGCTATCCACCTAATTTCTATTAGTTTAAACTTTCACGAACCTATATTCTTTTTTATTATAGTATCTGCACCGTTCCTTGTCAAATAACTTTGACAATTTTCTTACTTACGTTTAAAATATACAGTGCGGTATTTTGCAGTTTATATACAGTTTAAGGAGGAATCCCCATGATACTTTCCTGCCATCAGGTGAGCAAATCCTTCGGAGACGTTTCCATTCTCAAAAACGCCTCCTTTCATATAGAAGAACGGGAAAAAGCAGCCATCGTCGGCATAAACGGCGCCGGAAAATCCACTCTGCTGAAGATCATCACCGGCGATCTTCCCGCCGACTCCGGCTCCGTCGTCCTGGCCAAGGACAAGACTCTCGGCTATCTGGCCCAGCATCAGGAATGTACCTCTGACCAGACCATCTACGACACCCTGCTGGATGTAAAAAAAGAGATCCTGGCCCTGGAGGCCAGGATGCGGAAGCTGGAGCAGGACATGAAGACGGCGGAGGGAGAGACCCTCTCTCAGCTCATGGACGCCTATTCCAAAGCCAGCCATGAATTTGAACAGAACAACGGCTACGCCTGGAAAAGCGAGATCACAGGGATCCTGAAGGGACTGGGCTTTGTAGAGGAAGAATTTTCCAAAAAGGTCTCCACCTTGTCCGGAGGCCAGAAGACCCGTGTCTACCTGGGCCGCCTGCTATTGTCCAAACCAGACGTGATCCTGCTGGACGAGCCCACCAACCACCTGGATATCGCCTCCATCGCCTGGCTGGAGACATATCTGATGAATTATCCGGGCAGCGTTTTGATTGTGGCCCATGACCGCTACTTTCTGGACCGGGTCGTCACCAAGATCATCGAGATCGACCAGGGAGAGGTCACCATGTTTTCCGGAAATTACACGGCTTACGCTTCCAAAAAAGCCATGCTGCGGGAGGCCAGGCAGAAGGAATACTTGAACCAGCAGGCCCAGATCCGCCACCAGGAAGCCGTGATCCAGAAGCTCCGCTCCTTCAACCGGGAAAAATCCATCCGCCGGGCCGAAAGCCGGGAAAAGATGCTTTCCAAAATGGAACGCATCGAGCGTCCCACAGAGGCTCCCTCCGCCATGCGGATCCATCTGGAGCCCAGGATCACCAGCGGAAACGACGTGCTGACTGTCCGGGACCTGAAAAAAGCCTTCGGAAGCCAGCTCCTCTTCTCCGGCGTTTCCTTCGATATCCGGAGGGGCGAACGGGTCGCCGTCATCGGAGACAACGGCACCGGAAAGACCACCCTCTTAAAGATCATCAACGGCCTGCTGACGGCCGACGCCGGGGACGTGAAGCTGGGAACGCGGGTGCGCATCGGCTATTACGATCAGGAACAGCAGGTGCTCCATATGGAAAAGACCTTATTCGACGAACTGCAGGATGCCTACCCCGATATGGACAACACCCAGGTACGGAATGTCCTGGCCGCCTTCCTGTTTACGGGAGACGACGTGTTCAAACGCATCGGCGACTTGAGCGGCGGTGAGCGGGGCCGTGTCTCCCTGGCCAAGCTCATGCTTTCCGAGAGCAACTTCCTCATCCTGGACGAGCCCACCAACCATCTGGACATGGTATCCAGGGAGATCCTGGAGGATGCCCTGAACCAATATACCGGCACGGTCCTCTACGTCTCCCACGACCGCTATTTCATCAACAGGACCGCCACCAGGATCCTGGAGCTGACGGAGCATACTTTTGTCAACTACATCGGAAATTACGACTATTACTTGGAAAAACGGGATGAGCTGTCGCCGGCGGCGGCCAAGCCGGAGGGTCCTTCCCTCCCCGTCTCCGACACAAAGGCGGACTGGAAGGCGCAGAAGGAGGCCCAGGCCAGACAGCGCCGGCAGCAGGCGGAACTTAAGCGCACGGAAGATGCCATCGCCGCCCTAGAAGAGCGCAACGCCCAGATTGACCAGATCAGCGCCCAGCCGGAAGTCTGCACCAATATGAGCGAACTCCTGAAGCTGACAAGGGAAAAAGAAGAAAATGAAGCCAAGCTCTCCCACCTCTATGAACAGTGGGAAAGCCTGGCCGAGGATTGAAATAAAAAGGATCCTGCATGGCAGGATCCTCCGCCTGCGGCGGGCCGCATAAGCGGCAGGATTCCTCTCCGCCGCAGTGTGATCCCACGGAGTGTTTTGCTCTATGGAAACGGAGTTTCCCATAGAGGAAAAAAGGATCCTGTCATGCAGGGTCCTCTTTTTTTCCGAAAAACCATCTGTAAAATGCGGCTGCCTGAGCCCCTCACTCCTTCGGAGCGGAAAAGGCCGTCTCGAAGATCACAGAAGGATCGATCCTGCTGCACGGCTCTCCAGCCGACTCCTCCCGGATGGAGCACTGGAGCATGCGGCCGTCGTCATACACGCACCAGGAATTGTACTCCTCGTAATACGTCCCCTCATAGAGGTAGGAAAGTCTGGTATAGGACACGTCCTTCCCTGCCGCCGTCACAGTCTGGACCGGCTCATAGGAAACTTCCGCGTAATCCGGCGAGGCCGTCATAAAAGCATAGGACGACTCCTGGGACTGGGCCAGATCCTCCTCCCCATAACTGTCGCCGGTAATATAAAGGGTATAGACCAGGGACATGGTATGGACGCCGTCGTTGTCCTGGCTGTCAAACTGGAGCCAGGTCTTGTCGGAGCCCTCATGATAAGAAAAACCGGCAGGGGTCCCGATGTCTAACGTCTCCCCGTACTGCTCCATGCCCAGGACATAGTTTCCCTCCTCATCCTGGGAGATCTCATAGTCCTGGCTGGAGGGTTCCTCCGGATCCGCGCTCTCGGACGGGGCCGCCGTGGTCTCCTCCTGACCGCCGTTTATATCCACCGCGGAGGAAAGGACCTCATCCGGCACCGTGATGGCCTCTATCCCATTCCGTTCATAGCCGGACATGGTGATGGAAAAAGCCGTCACCGTCACCTCATCAAAGCCCAGAGACTCCTTCTGCTGCTGCATGAGGGCATTGTAGCTTTCCGTAAAATCCAGGGACATGGAACGCAGCTCCCCGCTCTCCCCGTCGATGGACAAAACGGCCTGCGCCGTGAGCGCTCCGCCGTCCTCCAGCTCCATCAGATTTCCCACAGAAGCCGTGAGCTGCTCAAGGCTCTCTCCCGACACCTGCCCGGTCACCTGATAGATTCCGGAGTCATCGGGGCCGGAAAGCTCCAGGCTGTCCCGGTCTTCCAAAAGCAGTTCCAGGGTCCTGGCCGCATCGGCCTCTGCTGTCCCGAACTGGGAGGTCCCCATGAGCCACTGGCCGCCGCTGCCTGAGTAGGTCACATACTGGTCCCCGTCCTTCACCACATACGTCTCCGTATCCAGGGAAATATCCGACAAGTTCACCGTGAGGCTTCCCTTCATATGGGCCGCCTCCGGTTCCCTGGTGAGCTCCGTCTCCTGAGTGAGGCCCATTTCCAGGGTGGCCTCCACTCCGCCGGCGCTGTAATCCATGGACATCTCCAGGGACATGGTGCCGCTGACGGAAGAAGCCTCCTCCAAAAGTCCTTTGGCGGACTCCACCAGACTCTCCGCCGTCACCGGAGCGCTGCTCTCTCCGCCTCCGCCGGTTTCCTTCTTCCGGTTCCCGCCGCAGCCCAGGGCCGCTCCCAGGAACAGCAAAACGGCCCCAAGGCCCGCCAACATCCTTCTATATCTCTTCATGATCCTGCTTCCTTTCTGTTTTGTATATTCTATCACAGCCCCAAAAGTCTTGCAATATGAATCATCCCCCAGCCCTGCTGGTTCCTGGGAAGTCCCAGATCCAGAGCCGTCTCCCGGAGCCGCAGCTTCACATCCCTGGGCGTCATGTCCGGCTCCTTTTCCAGCAGGAGGGCCAGCGCTCCGGACACCACCGGCGTGGCCATGGAGGTGCCGCTCTTGACGCCGTAGAGATGGCCGTTCCTTCTGGATACCGCGTTGCAGGATACGACGGCAGCTCCCGGCGCCACCACATCCGGCTTACAGATGCACCTTTCCGTGGGACCCCGGCCGGAATAATCCACCATGGAAGACCCGCAGACCTCCACGGCGCGGTGATCATCAGAGGAGCCTACGGTGATGACCTTCCGGCTGATGCCGGGCGTCGTCACCGAACGGGCCGCCGGCCCTTCATTGCCCGCGGCCACTACCACCACCAGGCCGTCGGCCCACGCCTGCTCCACCCCGCGGATCAGGACGGATTCTTCTCCTGTCTCTTTTTTGGGAACGGAACCCACTGAAATGTTGACGATGCGGATCCCGTATTCCTCCTTGTGCTCCCGGATCCAGGCCAGTCCCCGCAGCAGGTTGGTGACAGATCCGTTTCCCCTGGAATCCAAAACCTTCACGGCGATCAGGCCGCACCCCGGCGCCACCCCCTCATAGAGGCCGCCGGAGGCTTCCCCGCTGCCTCCCAGGACGCCCATCACATGGGTCCCGTGGGAGTTGTCGTCATAGGGCGCCTGCCTTCCGTTTATCATATCCCGAAAACAAAAAAGGCGCCCGGCGAAGTCCGGATGGGGATAGATCCCCGTATCCAGGACAGCGACGCCGACGCCTCTTCCAGTCAGATCCTGTCTCCTGGCCCAGCTGGTGCCGATCACAGAATGAACGTGATTCATGATACGCCTCCCGCTTTCCGTTCCTATTTTATCCTATTCCGGAAGCGGGAAAACTGCTCATGATTCCAGTCTCTGGCGGATGGCCCGGATAAACTCCCCGCTCTCCGCCACATGCGGGTCCGGAATGGTGGTGATCAGGGCCAGATCCTTGGTCATGATCCCATCCTCGATGGTGGAAAGGGTGGCCTGCTCCAGCCTGTCCGCGAAGTCCATAAGCTCCCGGATCCCATCCAGCTCTCCCCTCTTTCTCAGAGCTCCGCTCCAGGCAAAGATGGTGGCCACGGAGTTGGTGGAGGTGGACTCCCCTTCCAGATAACGGTAATAATGGCGCTGCACCGTGCCGTGAGCCGCCTCGTACTCATACTTGCCGTCGGGAGACACCAGGACCGAGGTCATCATGGCCAGGGAACCAAAGGCCGTGGCCACCATATCGCTCATCACGTCTCCATCGTAATTCTTACAGGCCCAGATATAGCCGCCCTGGGATTTGATGACCCGGGCCACCGCATCGTCGATGAGCGTATAAAAATACGTGATCCCGGCCTTTTCAAATCGCTCTGCGTACTCCCGGTCATAGATCTCCTGGAAAATATCCTTAAAGGTATGGTCGTACTTTTTGGAAATGGTATCCTTGGAGGCAAACCAGAGATCCTGTTTCGTATCCAGAGCGTAATTGAAGCAGGAACGGGCAAAGCTCTCGATGGAACCCTCCAGATTGTGCATGCCCTGAACGATGCCGGGACCGTCAAACTCATGGATGGTCTCCCGAAGCTCCGTGCCGTCCGCCCCCTTATAGACCAGCTCGCATGTACCGGGACCGGGGATCTTCATCTCCGCCGCCTTATAAACATCGCCGTACGCGTGTCTCGCGATGGTGATGGGCTTCTTCCAGCTGCTCACATAAGGTTCGATGCCCTTTACGATGATGGGCGCCCGGAACACCGTGCCGTCCAGGATCGCCCGGATGGTGCCGTTGGGACTCTTCCACATCTCCTTCAAATGGTATTCCTCCACACGGGCCGCATTGGGAGTGATGGTAGCGCACTTGACCGCCACGCCGTATTTCCTGGCCGCCTCCGCCGCATCCTTCGTGACCTGGTCGCCGGTCTCATCCCGGTGAGGAAGACCCAGATCGTAATACTCCGTCTTTAGATCGATAAAAGGAAGCAAAAGCTCCTCCTTGATCATCTTCCACAATACTCTGGTCATCTCGTCCCCGTCCATCTCCACGATGGGGGTCTTCATCTGAATCTTATCCATGTCTCCTCCTTATTGGTCCGTAAACAGTTGCTTTTTTCATTATAGGGGTATTTGAAAAGGCTGTCAACCGCCGCCTTTCCGGGATTCTTTTGAAATTCCCGGTGGAAGCCCTTGCCAAATCCCCGGTTTTGTTATAGAATTTTAAAGAATTATGTTTATTATGGATATGTAATGATCTAGGCAAAGGAGAGAGTACACATGAGCAAGAAAAATGTCATTGTCGGCCAGTCCGGCGGTCCTACCTCCGTCATCAACTCCAGCCTTTACGGCGTTGTGACCGGATTCCTGGGCTCTGAGAAGATCGACAAGATCTATGGTATGGTAAACGGCATCGAAGGCTTCCTGGCGGGAAAGACCACGGTCCTTTCCGATCTGACCCGGGAGGAGCTGGAGATCTTACAGACGACTCCCGCTTCCTATCTGAAGTCCTGCCGCTTCAAGCTGCCGGAAGACCTGAATGATCCGGTATACCCCACCCTGCTGAAGAAATTTGAGGAAATGAACATCGGCTACTTCTTCTACATCGGCGGAAACGACTCCATGGATACCGTATCCAAGCTGTCCCGCTACGGCGAGAAGGTCGGCACCGACATCATCTTCATGGGTGTTCCCAAGACCATCGACAACGACCTGATCGTGACGGACCATACGCCCGGATACGGCAGCGCCGCCAAGTACGTGGCCACCACAGTCCGCGAGTGTGCTCTGGATGCAGGCGTATACGCCGCTCCCTGCGTAACGGTCATCGAGATCATGGGCCGTCATGCCGGCTGGCTCACGGCCGCCTCCGTACTGGCAAGGAAGTTTGAGGGCGACGCTCCCAACCTGATCTATCTGCCGGAAGTGGCTTTCGACCTGGATCAGTGCCTGGAAGATGTCAAGAAGTGCCTGGAGAAGACCAACAACGTGGTGGTCTGCGTTTCCGAAGGCATCGCGGACAAGGACGGCAAGTTCCTCTGCGAATACGCGGGCGCTTCCGGAGCCGTGGACAGCTTCGGCCATAAGAAGCTGACCGGCAGCGGCAAATACCTGTCCGAGGTCATCAATGAAAAACTGGGCGTCAAGGTCCGTTCCCTGGAATTCGGCATCATCCAGAGGTGCGGCGCTTCCCTGGCTTCCGCCACCGACATCGAGGAAGCTGCCATGGCCGGCTCCGTAGCGGCCAAGGCTGCCCTAGAAGGCAAGAGCGGCATGATGGTGGCCTTCATCCGGGAGCCCGGCGACGAGTACAAGATCACATACCAGCTGACCGACGTCAACGAGGTCTGCAACAAGGAGAAGCCTTTCCCGGCTGAGTGGATCACCGATCACGGCACCAACATCGGCGAAGGATATATCCGCTACGCGCTGCCTCTGATCCAGGGCGCTTCCCCTGTGAAGCTGGTCAACGGTCTTCCCGCTTTCCTGGACCTGGCCCAGAAATTATAATGCGATAGAAAATACGGACCAGTACGGCCCCGGACAGGACAGTCCGGGGCCGTTTTATGCTTCTGACAGGGCAAGACCGCGCTGCGGCGGAGAAGGGTCCTGCCGCGGCGCCTAGTCTTTCGCTCCGGCCGCCGTGAAACGAATGACGCAGGCGCCAAACATCCCGCCGCGGGCGGGGGATCCCGCAAAACGTTTTGATCTCTCCTCTACCGGTTCCCGTAGTTTTCCGCCACCTCTGTGCCGGGATAGAAATAGGCGAGGATCTCCCTGCAGTCCATCCCTCTGCCGGCCATGGTACTGGCCGCCGTCTGGCTCATCCCCACTCCGTGGCCGTATCCGCCGCCGAAGATCCGGTATCCCCCTTCCTGCTCCTCGAAGTACACTGTGGCGCTGGGCAGGATGCTCTTTCCCGTGGAGCTGCTCCCATCCTGCCGGATATAGACCTGTTCCGGGTCTCCCAGCAAAGCCCTGACGGCTCCCGGCCTCCGGACTTCTATGGCTCCGCTCTCTCCCTCCGCCACCAGGCTGTAAATGACGCCGCTGGCGCTCCTCTCCTTCACGGTCAGCGACTGGACCGCGCCGATGGTCTCCGGTCCGTCCATCTCCTGAAAACTCCCGTCCTCCTGCCTAAACAGCACCAGGTCCCTGTGTCCTTTGGCATACCCCGAGAGGAAGGTATCCACCAGCTCCGTCAGTTTCTGGTCTGAGATTTCCGTCTCCCACCTGTACCAGGGCGCGCTGTACTCCAGATTTTTCTCATCGGTCTCTCCCAGCCACTCCCGGAAGGTCTCTTCCGAAGACAGATCCGGCGCTTCTCCCTCGGACATATAGGAAGCCTTCAGATAGGGATACTCCTCTCCGCTGCTCCCCCAGACCCCCATATCGTTGCCGTATCCGCAGGAAGACGCGTAGTAATATGTGGTCACCAGCTCTCCGCCGTAAGTCACCACCTGTCCTTTCGTCTCCTCCACCGCCTGCCTGGTCAGATCGTCCGTCTTGGTATTGTTGTAAACCTGGAAGGTGGTGCTGTCATCCACATGGGCCCCATAGCTCTGATACGCGCTCCCCAGGATCTGACGGCAGGCGTAGCTCCTGGCGCAGATGGCCTGGGCCTTCAGAGCCTCCAGTCCGTAGCTCTCCGGCATCTCGCTGGGCACCACATAGCACAGATACGTTTCCAAGTCCACCTCA
This sequence comes from Candidatus Paralachnospira avium, assembly GCA_904420245.1. Classification (GTDB taxonomy): domain Bacteria; phylum Bacillota; class Clostridia; order Lachnospirales; family Lachnospiraceae; genus Lientehia; species Lientehia avium. The sequence goes on along the minus strand of CAJFUL010000027.1, from coordinate 4,657 downwards.
TTGGTGATCAGGATCCCCTCACCGGCCAGAGACAGCTCCACAGTCCCTTCATACCAGGGAGCGCCGTACTTTCTCTCAAAGGAAGTAAACCCGATCTTCCCGCCCTCTGCGGCTTCCACCTTGATCCTCCCCTCCGAGAGCCTGGGATCCTCCCTGGTGACCTCCACCGTCTCTCCCGGTCCGTAATGTTCTTCCCCCTCCTCACCATAATACAGCGTAAACGCTGCATCCGAGGTAAAAACTGCCGTCTCATGAAAAATTGAGCCGATATTGGCGTCCGTCAGGAGCACCCGGATGTTCTTGGCTGTGACCACATTTCCGATGATGGCCGCGCAGATCTTTCCTCCGGCCGTCACAAACTCCGCCTGGTCATATCCTACCGTCAGCTGGCTCTTGTCAAGCTCCGCGAATTCTCCATAGATCCTGTAGATATGGAACTGCTGGGACAGCGGCACCTTTCCGTATCCCTCGATCTCCAGCTCGGTGTCTCCCACTGCCAGGAGTTTGCCTTTTATGGTCTCTTTCTTCAGGGAAACCTTCGTCACCTGTCCGTCCTCCACCGTGAGATCCGCCGTCACGCCGTCGCACTCGTCTCCCGCTCCCGGTATGGAAAACTCTCTCCAGACTCCGCAGACCCAGGCCCGCCAAAGGCCTCCGCTCCCCCGCTCCAGCCATATATTTTCATATGTAACCGGCTCTTCCAGCACCTCCATGACCATCAAAAGCTCCGATCCCTTCACCTTGACCAGAAGCTTCCTGTCCGTCAGAGGATCCAGAGAAAGTCCTTTAAAGGAAAACCTGCCCTGATCCGTCCAGGCCTCCCACTCCCCGGCTCCCTGGATGGTGCCGGGCGTTCCCACCAGCACCACTTCCTTCTCCGTCACGCTGCCCTCCGCATCGTATTTTTCCAGGAGACGGCCGTAAAAGTCCTTCCATTCTTCTGCCGAAAGCACGGAACCTTTCCCCTCCTCCAGGTCCGGCGGTGCCAGCTCCAGCCCGGCCTCCATCTGCGCCGCTTCCTCCCTGGTGAGGGCTTTTCCCATGGTCTCCTTATCAGCCGGGATCTCCGAAGGATCCCAGATCCCCTTTTCATAGAGATATTCTACATATGGGACATACCAGCTGTCCCGCTCTTCTCCGGTGAAGTACTCCTTCTCCGTCCCCCCGATCTCCTCCGCGGAGGCCAGGGCCAGAGCCGTCTGCCTGGCAGCCAGAGCCCTGGTGACAAAGTCTGTCCCATCCGGCCTTCTCAAAAAAAACCATGCGGCCAGACCGCAGGCTCCCAGGATCAGGACTGCCGCCGCCAGCTTCCACAAACCTCTTCCCTCTCTGCCGTCCATGCCATCCTCCTATCCTGCCGTCTCTGTTTCCGGCCAGGGCTCCCGCCGGCCTCCCTCGGCTTTCCCTGTCCGGTCACCTCCCTCTGCCAGACTCCTGCGGCGGGCCGAGGCAATCTTCTCCGGAGGGAGCAGGCCGCAGCTCTGGGGCCCCAGGAAATCCATAACGCAAAAAGACAGCATACTATATAAATAATATGCTGTCTTTCTCTTTCGTATTCCCCCGAAATGCCGGTTCCTGCATTTTTGATTCCTAGCCCTCGCTAGGTGGGTAACCGCAGGTAAATTTCTGCCATCCACTCAGAGGAGGCCCGACATCCATTTACCGATGATAGGGAACCCGTATTTCAATCTGTAGGTTCAAAATATGCAGGAGTATCGTACATTTCAGGTTGTTTTTTCTATGGTTTATTATATACCAGAACTGTCCGTCTGACAAGGGCAAATTCTTCCATCTGCCTCCACTTTTCAACTTTATCGCCTGACGGCAGGCGAAAGACGTCGTGCGAGGGCGCCGCATCATCACTTAATCGGATAATTTTGCGGCGCCCTCCTGTTCGTTCATTATTCCCTTTTATGTTTTACTGATATCCTCCATACCAAACTCTTGCTTTATAGTAAGCGTCCGCAGTATGTACCTTCTGCTCATGGAAATAACCGGAGGAAACCGGATGATACAGGTCAATGGTATTGCTGTTCCACGATTCCATTGTGCCATTGGGCGTAATGCTGACGATCGTCTGAGAGAACGGCTGATTGCCCACCGCTTTGATGTTCTTCACTGCCTCAAAAGCCTCGTGTTCCGCATAATCTGTTGTAAATTCGCGGGTATCCGTATTAAAATGATACACGTCAGACACGGTTGTCACCCAAAGCTCCTCCGGAGAACCATATACCGGATAGAGATCGTGTCCTCCCTCCGTAGGAAGCGTATAGACCATATCTTCCTGAAGCTCCAGCTCCGGCTCCTCCTGGGTTCCTGCCACTTTGAACGCCACCAGTTGGGAACCTCCAAGTGCCCAGAGCACCTCCAGATCCGGATCCCACAAGAGACCGTGCGCATCCCGCAGCTCGTACTGCCGATAGTAGCCGTTTCCATCGCCCTGGCTTGCCGCATAAACCGTTACCGTATTGCCCGTGCTGGACGCCACTGCTACATTTCCGTCCGGAAGCAGCTCGATAGCATGGGAATTATTTTCAGGCGATATATCCCGTGAATAAATACGCTCTCCGGTTTCATAGTCAATTACGCCGACAAAGCCCCCGGAGGATGTGGTTATCGCCACATAGCCGCCGTAAAAATCACTGTACCGTAATTTTGCGTCAGAAGCATTTTTGTAATAGGAAATCCCAGTAAATCCGTCCTCTTTTGCAGGGCTCCATTCCCACACTACTGCATCTTCACTGTTCCAGTCCTCTGCGTTCTGCCTGAATACTACCACTTTATTATCACGCTGATCCACACCGGCCACCAATTCACTGTCAGCGTCCCCACTCAGCGTATCAAGCAGGTAATGCTCATCATTACTGGTCACCAAACGAGAAACAGGAGCCGCATTATCCAGAGAATCCATCACAAATACCCGGTAAGTGGCCGTCTCCGGACAGTCCTCCAGAGAAATCCCAAGTGTATACCGTCCAGTCCCGGTTACCGGTACAGTCTGCTGCCGCAGAAGGCTTCCATCCTCTGCATACACACCTGCAAACAATACGCCGCCCTGAGCATGACCGTTTTTCTGAATGCTGACAGAATCAAGTTCACTGGCCATACGCATGGCGTTTACAGCCTGACCCTCTGCATTCTTCAATGTAACCTCCGTGATCTGATAGGGATTCGGATCCACTGCCGCCTGATTCATCCAGATCTTCTTTTCATCCGTAGTTTCGCCGTCGATAACACGCTCTGCAGTCATACCATTGCGCAGCTCCTGCTCCGGATCCGTAATTACGCTGCCGTCAAAGTCTTTTACTGCAATCTGATCCGAATGGTCCAGATTCGCGATAAACTCGCCCACCGTGGTCTCATAAGGAATATCTGTTACTGCGTCATCCTCCACTGCGTAAACACTGGAGGAAATTGTTTTTACAAAGGAAAGCGAATAGGTAAACGGATACCGGCGTGCGCCTTCCTTCTCTCCGTAATTTTTCATTTCCAGTTCCACATGATCTTCATATACGTAGATCATCAGCGCCTGCACCACCTTGGGCTGTTCCGCAGACAGCCAGCCGCCGTTAAACCGGTTATTATAATAGCTTAATGATCCCATAAACGCAGAGACAAAGCCGCTGGGACGCGCCGCACGGGAATCCAGAACCGAGCCGTCCTTCTGATACGCAGTGATTCTCTCAAAAGTATCTGACTCAATGAACGGAGCACCATGGTCATGGCCATACAGTTGAATCAGGTTCGGATACTGAAGCAGAATCTCCTTCAGACGGTCGTTCATTCCATTCGCATTGGTCAGCCCTTTCCCCGGCTCTGACGCGCCCCGGGAATCCTGCAGCATATAATGACTGAGGAAGATCACCGGTTCATCCGTTCCAATCTCTGCCAGCTTACCTGCTACCCATTCTACGGACTCCGGTGTGTAAACATAACCATTGACAGTTTTGTCCCCGTTATACGGCGTATTAAGCCCGATAAAATGGATGCCCTCAAGCTTATAATAATACGCCAGCAGGTTGGATTTTCTGTCCTCCGACTCGTACAGGACATCATCATAGGGGCCCACATTTTCCTGCATCTCCGTATCAATAAATGCTCCGGAATTAAAGGCGGTTCCACCTACTTCATAATCATGATTGCCGTTGACATACAGCACTGTGTCTGAAACCCCGGCCAGAGAATCTGACAGCTGGCCAATCACCTTTTGATAAGTGGCTTCATCCCAGAGGGCTCCTCCATTATTGCTGATGGTGTCTCCACCCACCAGCACAATATCCGGATTTTCTTTTTCTTTTATTGTTTTAAACATCTCCAGGTTTGTTTCCCGCATGGTCTGTTCCTGGTTCTGCATCCCATAATCCACATGGAAATCTGTAAAGGCCGCAATGGTCACCAGCGGTTCATCCCGCTCGGGCTCTGTATCCGGAACATCCGGCTCTTCCGGCCATTCCCCTGTTACGTGATACACCTGAAACTGACTGGAAGATTCTGCGGTGGCAGCCTGCCATCCGCAGCCTGCAGTATTTGTAAAGCGAACCCGGTAGTTTGCTCCATCGATCTCCCGGGAAATGACAACATTGTTTCCGTCAGCGGTCAGTTGAAGAGTCTGCTTGTCACCCAGTTCCAGGCTGCCATTTCCGCTGCGAAGCACCAG
>CAJFUL010000026.1 GCA_904420245.1 Candidatus Paralachnospira avium | reverse complement strand
TTCGATTTGCGTCAGGGGTCTTAGCTCAGCTGGGAGAGCATCTGCCTTACAAGCAGAGGGTCACAGGTTCGAGCCCTGTAGGCCCCACTGTGGCGGAATAGCTCAGTTGGCTAGAGCACACGGTTCATACCCGTGGTGTCGAGAGTTCAAATCTCCCTTCCGCTACGATGAGAAAACCTCAGGATCTTATGGTTCCTGGGGTTTTTTGTTTTTTGAAACGACCGCGGCGCTGCGGATTTGGTGACTTTATCACAGAAAGAACGGAGAAAGCGTGGTATGATACAGACAGTAAAGGAAAAGAAAGGATAACAGGAGGGATTTCATATGTCGGTATTAAAGATCACAAGCGGAAACTTTGAAGAAGAGGTTTTGAAGAGCAGCCAGACGGTGCTGCTGGATTTCTGGGCAGCCTGGTGCGGCCCCTGCCGGATGCTCTCCCCGGTGATCGATGAGCTGGCCGCAGAGCGGACGGACATCAAGGTGGGCAAGATCAATGTGGACGAAGAGCCGGATCTGGCTTCCAGGTTCGGAGTCATGAGTATCCCTACTCTGGTGGTCATGAAGGATGGAAAGATCGTCCGCCAGGCCTCCGGCGTAAGGCCCAAGGCCCAGGTGGTCACTCTGATAGACGAAGCAGCCGCTCCCGGTCGGTGATCTCGACGGCGCCCCTGGAGAGACGGAGAAGTCCTTCGTTTTGAAAATAGCGCAGCAGTCGGGTGATGACTTCCCTGGCAGTGCCCAGATGAGCGGCGATCTTCTCATGGGTGATCTTCAGGATATTCCCGCCTTCCAGGCCGCTTTCTTCAAGGAGGAAAGCGGCCAGCCGCTTATCCATGGTCTTCCACATGACCTGCTCCATCAGCCACATGACTTCGGAGAAATGGGAGGCCATGACCTGGCTGGTATAATTGGCCGTGACGGCGGAGTCGGACATCAGTTTTTTGTACACGGCGGGAGGGATCACCCAGAGCTTTGTATCTTTCTCCGCCTCGATGACGACATCGAACTGGATGCTCTCGATGATGCAGGAGGCAGACAGCAGGCAGATGTCCCGGTCAAAGAGACGGTATAAGGTCACTTCACGGCCGTCGTCGGAAATGCTGTAGACCCGCAGCTGGCCTGTGCCGATGACCAGGAGGCCCAGGCAGTCGGCGGAACCGCGGTGGAGGACCGTTCCTTTCTCCACGGAGCGCATGACGGCGGACCGGGCCAGGATATCCTGCTCGGAAGAGGTTAATTTATCCCAGATCGGGAAATACTGTGAAAAATCCATAACACACCTCCTTGTGTTAGATTCAGTATAAATTTTTTAAAAATCCCTGTCAATCCCGGATTCCGGGAGAAATATATAATAGGTAGGAAGGAAAAAAAGATGTATGACATTCTCATCATAGGAGGAGGACCGGGCGGATATACGGCGGCCCTCTACGGAGCCAGAGCCGGTTTTGACACGGCGCTGGTGGAGAAGCTTTCCCCGGGCGGACAGATGGCCCTGACCTCCCAGATCGACAACTATCCGGGATTTCCGGAAGGCATCGATGGATTTACCCTGGGGGATAACATGAGAAAACAGGCGGAACGGTTCGGAGCTGTGACCATCTATGGCGAAGCGGTAAAGGCGGAGCTTGACGGAGACGTGAAGCGGGTCCATACTGACGGCGGCGAGCTGCTGGCCCGCAGCGTCATCATCGCGGCCGGATCGGTGCCCAGAAAACTGGGGCTTGCGGACGAGGAAGCCCTGACGGGGCATGGAGTGGGATACTGCGCGGTCTGCGACGGGATGTTTTACCGGGGAAAAGATGTGGCTGTGGCCGGAGGCGGCGAGACGGCCGTGGCGGACGCCCTGTTTTTGTCCAGGATCTGCCGGAAGGTCTATGTGATCCACAGAAGGGATTCGCTTCGGGCTTCCAGAGCTTCTCAGGAAGCTCTGTTCCAGGCGGAAAACGTGGAAGTGATCTGGGACAGCAATGTGACAGGACTGGATTCCCTGGATGGAAAGCTTTCCGGGATCCGGGTGACGGATAAGAAGACTGGAGAGACCAGATCCATATCCTGCAGCGGACTTTTCATCGCAGTGGGACAGCAGCCGTCCTCGGAGCTCTTCACAGGACAGCTGGAGACGGATAAAAACGGCTATATCGTGGCCGGCGAGGATACGAAAACAAGTCTTCCCGGTGTCTTTGCGGCGGGGGATATACGGACGAAGGAAGTCCGTCAGGTGGTCACGGCTGTGGCCGACGGGGCCTGCGCCGTCCACAGCGCCGGGGAATATCTCAAGGAGACGGCTTCCTGCGGGACTCCTTCGGAATGAAAAGGGCGCTCATATCGGCCTTTTCTAGCTCCAGCAGTCTGACCTTTTTATCCAGGCCGCCTGCGTAGCCGGTCAGGCTGCCGCCTGTTCCCACCACCCGGTGGCACGGCACCAGGATGGAGATGGCATTGTGTCCCACGGCGCCGCCCACGGCCTGGGCGGACATATGGGAGAGTCCCTTCTCCGCGGCGATCTGTCCGGCGATGGCGCCGTATGTCATGGTCCGGCCATAGGGGATGGAGCAGAGGATCTTCCATACCTGTTTCTGGAAGGCTGTGCCGATGAAGTGGAGCGGTACGGAAAAATCCGGTTCCCTGCCGGAGAAATACAGGTCGAGCCAATGCTTCGTCCGGACGAAGAGGGGGATCTCCCTCTCCTCGTGGCCGGTATCCAGACCGGCGGCAAAGTATTTCTGACCATGGAACCAAAGGCCCGTCAGACCGGTATCATCTGCCGCCAGGAGAAGATCGCCGAGGGGAGAATGGTAATGGCTGGTATACTGCATATGGCACCTCCTGATCGTGATTGTATATACGGACCCTTCCGCTGTCCGGAAGGGCTGCGGTCCTTCATAAAGGAATACAAAACAGGGCTCCGGTCAGTACCGGAGCCCTGAGAGCGGATGACGGGAATCGAACCCGCCTATCCAGCTTGGGAAGCTGGTGTTCTACCAATGAACTACATCCGCGCACATTGATATTATAGCTGTCCCGCCGGAAATAGTCAAGCAAAATATCAGAAAATTCTCCGGATTTCTCCGGAATCCTGTGCGCGGAGCGGCAGGAGCTTCCTGCCGGCCGTTACGGCCGGTTCAGGAGCCAGATCCCCAGATTCAGATAGCCGGCGAAAGCCGTCCACAGCAGATAGGGGATCAGCAGACGGCCTGCCGCCGCCTGGAAACGGCGGAACAGGAAGAAGGTCCCGAGGATCAAAAACCACAGGAGCAGGAGCCAGAAAAAAGAAAACAGATAGAGTTCCAGACAGAAGAAAAAGAGGGGCCAGAGGAAATTGGCCCACAGCTGGAGCCCGTACATGCCCAGCGCCGCCTGCAAACTGCCCTTTTGTCCGCCGGCAGTCAGGACCAGATAGGAAGCGATCCCCATCAGGATATAGAGGATGGTCCAGACGATGGGAAAGAGCCAGCCCGGCGGCGTCAGGGGCGGCTGCTTCAGGGAATCGAAGGCTTCCATGGCATGACGGGTAAAAAGGGCCGAAGCCGTACCTACGGCCAGAGGGATCAGGATACAGCCGGACAGAGTCTTCCATTGGATCTTCAAGACAGTCACCTCCGTAGAAAATAGGGTAGGATATGGGGATCATGAAACAGGATATGCAGAAAAACAGGAATTATACGGAGGCAGGATCCATTTGGAGATTGCGGAGGCCGGATTCCTTGGGTATAATAGAAAAAAAGAAAGGATTCGGTGGATATGAGGATAGGAACAGGATATGACGTCCATCGCCTTGGCGAGGGGCGGGACCTTTTCATCGGCGGGGTGAAGATCCCTTATGAAAAGGGGCTCATCGGCCATTCCGATGCCGACGTGCTCCTCCACGCTGTCATGGACGCGCTTTTGGGAGCGGCCGCCCTGGGGGACATCGGCCAGCATTTTCCGGATACGGACGAGGCTTACCGCGGGATCTCCAGTCTGGAACTCTTGAGACGGGTGAGAGAGCTTCTGGAGGAGCATATGTTTTTTGTGGGAAACGTGGACGCCACCGTCATTGCCCAGAGGCCCAAGCTGGCTCCTTACCGGGAAGAGATGCGCCGGAATATCGCCGAGGCCCTTGAGATCCCGGCGGACCGGGTCAGCGTCAAGGCCACCACGGAAGAGGGGCTGGGCTTTACCGGCACCGGACAGGGAATTGCCGCCCAGGCGGCGGTCCTTCTGGAGACTGTGGAGGATTTCCGGTATGGAGACGGGACAGGACCGTGCTACGGCTGCCATGGCTGCCCCGGAGAGGATCCGGAGAGGGCGTGAGACATCGCGGGCTTTTGGGATCCGGAAAAGGGGTTGACAAAACCTGAAAAACTGCATAGACTGAAAGAGAACAGAAAAAGGCAGTGAAGGAAAGAGTAGTTCCCATGGGATGCAGCAGAGAGGGCCCGTCACCGGCTGAAAGCGGGCTTTGCGGAGCGGGGGATGAAGTGCATTCCGGAGCCGGCAGGGCGATGGCTCGGCAGTAGTCCTGCACGTCTGGCCCGCGTTACGGGTATTGAGAGGGATGCTCTGTGCATCCATCGAGAGTGGGACCGCGGAGGATATGCTTCGTCTCTTGGGAGACGGAGCTTTTTTTATTCTATGGGAAGCTTCGATTCCATAGAGCACAAATATTCCGTGGGACCTGGCCGCGGCGGAGAGGAAGATGCCGCGGGCAAGAGCTTTTATCAGGACAGGAAAACTGCGCAGCAGAATAAAAGGAGGAAATTTATGAAGATTTTCAACACCCTTTCCAGAACGAAGGAAGAGTTTGTTCCCCTGGAGCCGGGCAAGGTCAAAATGTATGTATGCGGCCCCACCGTATACAATTTTATCCATATCGGGAACGCCCGTCCCATGATCGTCTTTGACACGGTCCGCCGCTATTTTGAATACAAGGGCTATCAGGTCAATTACGTGTCCAATTTCACCGATGTGGACGACAAGATCATCAAGAAGGCCATGGAAGAGGGCGTCGACGCTTCCGTGATCTCGGAGCGGTACATCGCCGAGTGCAAGAAGGATATGGAGGGCATGAACGTCAAGCCCGCCACCACCCATCCTCTGGCCACTCAGGAGATCGGCGGTATGATCGATATGATCGAAAATCTGATGGGGAAGGGATATGCGTACCGGGCCGACGACGGCACGGTGTATTACCGCACCAGGAAGTTCAAGGATTACGGAAAGCTTTCCCACAAGAATCTGGAGGATCTGCAGGCGGGCCACCGGGAGATCAAGGTGGTGGGCGAGAAGGAGGATGCGCTGGATTTCGTGCTCTGGAAGCCCAAAAAAGAGGGAGAGCCCTACTGGGAGTCGCCCTGGTGCCAGGGACGTCCCGGCTGGCATATCGAGTGCTCGGTCATGGCGAAGAGGTACTTGGGAGATGAGATCGACATCCACGCCGGCGGCGAGGATCTGATCTTCCCCCACCATGAAAATGAGATCGCCCAGAGTGAGGCGGCCAATGGGAAGCCCTTTGCCAAGTACTGGATGCACAACGCGTTCCTGAATATCGACAATAAGAAGATGTCCAAATCCCTGGGGAACTTCTTTACCGTCCGGGAGATCAGCGAAAAGTATGATCTGCAGGTGCTCCGGTTCTTCATGCTGAGCGCCCATTACAGGAGCCCCCTGAACTTCAGCGCGGATCTGATGGAGGCTTCCAAAAACGGCCTGGCCAGGATCGTAACGGCGGTGGAGCGGCTGGATGAGCGCATTGCTTCCGGTCTGGAGAAAGGAGACGGCGAGGAGGCTGTGCGGGAGCAGGCCGGAGAGCTGGTGGCCAAGTATGAGGCGGCCATGGACGATGATTTCAATACGGCCGATGCCATCTCCGCCATTTTCGAGCTGGTGAAGCTTTCCAATACTTCCGTTACGGAAACCAGCAGCAGGGAGCTGGCCCAGTTTATGCGGGATACCATCGTTTCTCTCTGCGACGTGCTGGGGATCATAACGGAGAAAGAGGAAGAGCTTCTGGATGCGGATATCGAAGCGCTCATCGAGGAGCGCCAGCAGGCCAGGAAGAACAAGGATTTTGCCAGGGCGGACGAGATCCGGGATACGCTGGCGGCCAGAGGCATCCTTCTTAAGGATACAAGAGAAGGTGTGAAATGGACGAGAGCTTAAAGGAATGGGAGAGCCTCATCGCTAGGGAGGGGCTGGATATGCGGACTTATTCGCCCCTGACCCTGGCGTTCATCGGCGACGCCGTTTTTTCCCTGTATATCCGTACCGTGGTGGTGGCCCAGGGAAATACGGCTCCCGGCAAGCTCCATAAGCGGTGCAGCGAGCTGGTGAAGGCCGGGACCCAGTCTGCCATGATCCGTGGGATCTTTGACGGACTGTCCGAGGAGGAAAAGGCCGTGTACAGACGCGGGCGAAACGCCCAGGCGTCCAGCCGGGCCAAAAACGCTTCCATGTCGGATTACCGCCGCGCCACGGGGCTGGAGGCTCTGTTCGGCTACCTGTATCTGACCGGTCAGGAGAGCCGGATGACGGAGCTGGTGGAAAAATGTCTGGATACTTATTACGGGAGGGATGGCCATGAGGTATGAAGAATCCGTGATCGAGGGACGAAACGCGGTTCTGGAAGCGTTCCGTTCCGGAAAGACCATAGACCGGGTCTTTCTGCTGAAGGGCTGTCAGGACGGCCCGATCCTGACCATCGCCAGGGAGGCCAGGAAGCAGGGGAGCCTGATCCAGTATGTGCCGAAGGAGCGGCTTGCCAATCTGTCCCCCGGCGGGAAGCATCAGGGAGTCGTGGCCTACGCGGCGGCTTATGAATACGCTTCCGTGGAGGATATGTTCGCGTTGGCGAAAGAGCGGGGCGAAGATCCGTTTTTGTTCCTGTTGGACGGCATCGAGGATCCCCACAATCTGGGGGCCATCATCCGGACCGCCAATCTGGCGGGGGCCCACGGGGTCATCATCCCCAAAAGACGCGCTGTGGGGCTTACGGCTGTGGTGGCCAAGACCTCGGCGGGGGCTTTGAACTATACGCCGGTGGCCAAGGTATCCAATTTGACGGCTGTGATGGAAGAACTGAAGGAGCGGGGCCTCTGGTTCGTCTGCGCCGATATGGACGGGCAGCCCATGTACGATCTGGAGCTTACGGGCCCCATGGGGCTGGTCATCGGAAACGAGGGAAATGGGGTCAGCCGCCTTGTGCGGGAGCACTGCGATATGACGGCGGCCATTCCCATGAAGGGGGACATCGATTCTCTGAACGCCTCTGTGGCGGCCGGAGTCCTGGCCTATGAGATCGTGCGCCAGAGATGGAAGAAGGGATAGGAACGGGAGTTAAAGACATTTTTCTCTCCCCAATCGCACATCTGGTCTAGGATGGGGATCAGGGATCGTCCGCGTTCCGTCAGGCTGTATCCGGCCTTGGGAGGGATCTGAGGATATTCTTCCCGGAGGAAGAGCAATACTTCCATGCTGGTAAAGGCGTTTGCCGAAGGCGCGGAACAGGCCGGGAATACGGTTACGGAGTTTTTCCTGGACGGCATGGAGATCCATGGCTGCAAGGACTGTTTCGGCGGACACAGCGGCAGGGAATGTCCTTGTGTGCAGTGGCGCGGATCTATCCGGCAGTAAAGGAATGTGATGTGGTGGCGCTGGCTTCTCCTCTGTATTACTGGAACATGAGCGGCCAGCTGAGGACGGCGGTCGACCGCCTGTTTGCCCTGGAGGAGGGAGACGGAAACCTCCTGCGGGGGAATAGAAGGTCTTCGATGCTCCTCATGGCTGCGGAAGGCCGGGATTTTGAGAATGTGCTCCTCTATTATGAGCATTTGACGGGGCACCTGCGGTGGAAGGATCTGGGCCATGTGCTGGCAGGTGGGAATATGGATGTGGGAGATATCGAAGGAAAGCCGGAGCTTGAGCAGGCGTACCGGCTTGGAAAGTCCATCCAATAGTCCTGGACGGTCCGGAAGCTTTGGGACCATAGGAGAAAATAGGAGCGGCAGTGGAAACCGTATGTTTCCATTGCCGCTTTTTGCTCCATAGGAAAGTTCGTTCCCATAGAGCAAAAACACTCCGCGGGACCGCACTGCGGCGGAGAAGAATCTTACCGCTCATGCGGCCCGCCGCAGGCGGAGGATCCTGCATGGCAGGATCCTTTTTTCACGCTGCGTCCCCAAGACAGCAGACGATTTGAACTATAATTTTTTCGTATAGATCCCGATAATTTATAAATATTGGAAATGAGAGAAGCAGGGTGTTATGATAAAGCCAAAGGAGAGGAGGAGACGATGAGACGAGGATCTGTACTGTTGATGGTCTGTTTGACGGCGGTATGGCTTACCGCCTGCGGAAGCTCCAGAGAGGAAACAGACGCCGGCTCCTCTACCGCAGTGGAAGGAGAAGAGATGAGGACCATTTCCGTAGAGTCGGGAGAATACCGCGTCCTGTACAGGCTCAATGACAGCAGGGCCGCGGATTCCCTTTATGAGCAGCTTCCCCTCACCTTGGAGGTGGAAGATTACAGCACCAATGAGAAGATCTTTTATCCGCCGGAGGAACTGGATGTTTCGGAGACTCCCCTGGCCGGAGGCGGAGCCGGAACGCTGGCATACTACGCTCCCTGGGGAGACGTGGTGCTCTTTTATGGAGACTATGGCGCAAACGCTTCTCTCTATGAGCTGGGAGAAGCCGTTTTCGGAGAAGAGAGCATCGGGCAGCTGTCCGGGACCGTGATGGTGGATGTTGCAGAGTAGAGGCGCGGAAACGGCAGAGCCGGGAGCTGGGCGGAACAACAAGGAGGGATCACAGATGAACTATACGAAACTGGGAAATTCGCAGCTTGAGGTCTCCCGGATCTGCATGGGCTGCATGGGATTTGGAGACGCCGGAAGAGGGCAGCACAGCTGGACGCTGGATGAAGACCATTCCAGGGAGATCATCCGGCGGGGACTGGAGCTGGGCGTCAATTTCTTCGATACGGCTATCGGCTATCAGAGCGGCACCAGCGAGCAGTATGTGGGGCGCGCCATCCGGGATCTGGCAAAGCGGGAAGATGTGGTGGTGGCCACGAAATTTCTGCCCCGCACTCCGGAGGAGATCGATGCAGGCATCTCCGGACAGGAACATATCGAGCGGATGGCCGATGCCAGCCTGAGGAATCTGGGAATGGACCATATCGATCTTTATATCTATCATATGTGGGATCATGAGACGCCTCTGTATGACATTATGGAGGGACTCGACCGGATCGTGAAGAAGGGAAAGGTGCGGTATATCGGGATATCCAACTGTTTTGCCTATCAGCTGGCCAAAGCAAATGCTCTGGCAGAGCGGGAAGGATTCGCGAAATTCATTTCTGTCCAGAATCATTACAATCTGATCTTCCGGGAGGAAGAGCGGGAGATGGAGAAGCTCTGCGCGGAGGACGGCATTGCCATGACTCCTTACAGCGCCCTGGCCGGAGGACGTCTGTCCAGGCGCCCCGGGGAGACCACCAAGCGGCTGAAAGAGGACGATTACGCGAGACTGAAATACGACGCGGCGGCCGGGCAGGATCGGGAGATCATCGGGCGGGCGGCGGAACTGGCGGAGAAAAGGGGCGTGTCCATGACGGAGATCTCCCTGGCATGGCTTTTGACGAAAGTGGATGCTCCGGTGGTGGGCGCCACGAAGCTGCGGCACATCGAAGGCGCGGCAAAGGCTGTGGATCTGGTCCTGGACAACGAAGAACGCGCGTATCTGGAAGAAGCCTATGTTCCCCACAGGCTGGTGGGAGTCATGGCGCAGAATACGCCGGCGGCGGCCAGAGGCCCCCACGTATGGTCCGCCGGCAGTCAAATCATTTAAGGGCTTGTCTGGGAACAGCGGAGCGGAGGCTTCGCTGTCCCGGCCCTTTTTACTCTATAGGAAAGCGTTTATGCGGCCTGCCGCAGGCGGAGGATCCTGTCATACAGGATCCTTTTATTTTCATGTTTTTCAAACATTTCAGAAGTATTTCCCTAATAAAGAAAGCCTATGATGGAACCATTCAAGAGAAAAGAACGAATGGTCAGGAGGCATTTATGAAGATCAAAAATCCAGAAGTGACGTTGGCGGATGAAGCGAGAAACGGCGTGGAGGAAGAAGTGAGGAGCGGTTTTTTGGACTGGCTGTTCCAGTTTTCCGTCTCCGGAGACGACGGCGAGGAGTATTCGCTGGGAGGTTCGATCCTTTCCCTCGCGCTGGAAAAGCTGGACCTGGTATCCATGAACTGGACCAGGGGAAAAGGATATACCGGGCAGCTGCCCAATTCCATCTACCGGGTGGGCCGTTATCCCGGTATGCAGTTTGAGCGGCTCCTGCGGAAGCCCCAGGGGACTTTGCAGATCAGAAGGGAGGTCCATAAGGTACTGGTGACCTGCGGAAAAGAGTATCAGGTGGAGTGTTTTGAGGATCATTCCTGGCGGATCCGGGTGGACTCCCTGGACGGGGAATACCGGGCGGATCTGTGGCACAGACCCAGCGGATACCCGCTCTGGTATGGGAGAGAACAGCCGTCCTATCTGACGCAGCATTCAGTAACATACGGATACAACTGGGCCGGAAAGGTCCGGGGGCAGATCTGGATCCGGGGAAGAGAAGTCCATGTGGAGGGAATGGGAATCCGGGAAAGATACGTCGCGGCAGATTCTTCCGCCGCGGAACTGGGCGGCTGGGAAGACTGGGGCTGGATCGGCTTCCGGGAGATCCATTCCTCCATGTATGATATGAGGCTGGGCATGAAGGATCTTTCCGTGTACGATCTGGAGACCGGCAGGCACTATCCGGAGGGCGTCCTGACCATCACCCACGAGGACTGGGCGTTCCTGCGGGAGCTGGATGGCTTTATCCCCACGGTTTACCGCATCCGCATCCAGCTGGAGGACGGGATCTATGAGATCCGCGCCCATGTCGGCAACGCCACCACCTGGGGCGCGACGTTCCAGGTCCCGGACAATCCGGTGGCCACTCTCACCTTTGACCAGGTGGAGGGGACCTTTACCCGTAAAGACGGAACGGTGAAGGAACTGACGGAAGGCAGAGGGACCATGTCCATCCGGCAGTGGCACGCCTATCCCAATATCCTACCCAGAGAGCTGTACAGCGATGAGGTGAAGAGCGGAGAGAAGTTTGAGACTTTATAAGATCCGTGCTGTGAGGAAATAGGCCCGGCAGCAGCGCCGGGTCCTGACAGGCGGGATCCTTTAAGGAAAGAGAGGAGCAGATCATATGGCAAAGTTCAGGCTGGTGAAGGCCAATGAAAAGATCGCGGAGAAAGTAACAGAGGGTTATAAGAAGATCGAGAACGGAGTCGTAAACGGATTTACCAAAATAACAGACGGTTTTGTGGACCAGTTCCTGACCAGGGACGGAGAATCTGTCCAGGAGGTCAAGGCGCGGCTGGCGGAGGAGCAAAAACAACGGGAGGCCGGAAAAAACAGCGGCATCTGAATATCCGGAGGAGGGTCTGATGCGGAAAACAGCTGACAAACAGAGAACGGCTGGGTATAATAAAAGGAGAATACGCTTGAAATGACGCGTTCTGTCAGGACCAGTAAGGAGGACCCATGGAAAATCAGGAAACCCGGTATCAGATCCGGCCGGAGAGGCCGGAGGATCACAGGACCACAGAGAATCTGACCAGAGAAGCTTTCTGGAACGTATACCGGCCCGGCTGTACGGAACACTATATCCTGCATACGTTCCGGGAGCGGGAAGAGTTCGTGCCGGAACTGGATCTGGTCATGGAAAAGGAAGGAAGGATCATCGGCCATATCATGTATGCCAGGGCCGTGCTGGAGGCGGATGACGGCAGGAAGCTTGCCGTGATGACCTTCGGTCCGGTCAGCATCGCTCCGGACCAGCAGAGAAAGGGATATGGAAAGGCGCTGGTGGAGGAATCCCTGAGGCGGGCCGCTGCCCTCGGCGCAGGCGCCGTCTGCATAGAGGGAAATCCGGATTTCTATGGAACATGCGGTTTTGTCAACGCCAACCAACGGGGCATCTATGAGAAAGGAGGGTCCCGGGATACGGTTTCTCCGTATTTTCTGGTGAAGGAACTGCGGGAGGGATATTTAGACGGCGTCAGGGGAAATTACTGCACGCCGGAGGGGTATTTCGCCGATGAGGAGAAGGTAGAGCAGTTTGACCGGGAGTTTCCGCCCAAGGTGAAGGAAAAACGGCCCGGACAGCTTGTATGAGAAAGGAAGAGGGAGATATGAAACAGGAGATTTCAGTATCGGACTATGCCAATGTGATCCTGGAGGCGCTTCCCAAGGGAGTCCTGCTGACCACCAGGTCCGCGGATACGGTCAATACCATGACCATCGGCTGGGGAACGCTGGGCGTCGTATGGGGAGAGCCGGTCTTTATCGCCTTTGTGCGGGAGGGCAGGCATACCAGAAAGCTGCTGGATGAGACGGGAGAGTTTACGGTGAACATTCCCTACGGAGAACTGGACAGGAAGATCCTCGGATATTGCGGCAGCCGCAGCGGGAGGGATACGGACAAGATCCGGGACCTGGGGCTTACGTTGGTGGAACCGGAAGAGATAGGGGCTCCCGCCATAAAGGAACTGCCGCTTACCCTGGAATGTAAGGTGCTGTACAGCCAGCTTCTGGACAGGGAGGCGGTCCCGGAGGAGATCCGCAGGACCATGTATCCGGAAAACGTGGACAGCAGCAATCCCATGGCGAACCGGGATTATCATATGGTCTACTACGGAAAGATCCTGAGATCCTATTTGATCCGGTAAACGGTCTGTCCCGGCGCTCTGTGCGCCGGGATATTTTTTTATATAGAGCAAAACACTTCGTGGGACCTGTCTGCGGCGGAGGGGGATCCTGCCGCTTGCGCGGTCTGCCAGAGTCTTTTTCAGGAGCGCAGCAGCATCTCATAGGTAAAGCGCTTCATGGAATTTTTCAAAAGCAGCCAGGCCAGAAAGGCGCAAAGGAGGCCAAGTCCCAGTAACATCCAGGGATTTAAGAACAGGATTCCCGTGAACTGTCCCACCAGCAGGAAGATCACGGGGAGGATCAGGAATACGGCGCGCTGCTGGGAATCTTCAATGGTCTTTGCCTTGGCGGAGCCCCGCACGATGAGGGTCACCGCGATCAGGGAGACGGCGGGCGACACCAGGAACAGGATCAAAAGCCAGTTGAGACCGGGAAGCAGCAGCCGTCCCATGAGAAGGAAAAATTCCAGCTCCAGCACCAGGGCCATGGCGCCAAAGGAGATCATGGTCACCATCATGCTGAAGAGAAAGGAAGCAAGGACCTTGGAACGGAAGATCTGCTTCACGGAAAGCGGGCAGTAGAGAAGGGTTTCCAGAGTATGCTTCTCTTTTTCTCCCACGAAGGAGCTGGCGGCCATGACAGAGGAGACCATGATGGGGATGATCAGGAAGAAGAGCGGCAGGAGGTAGTTGAGGATCAGTCCTGCCATGGCAAGCTCCAGGCTTTCTATCCGGGAAGCGCCGGGCAGCAGCGCCAAAAGCTTCTGGATATCCGGGTCGTCGGGGGTGAAATGGATCACCAGCACGAGGACAGACGGCAGCACCACCGTCAGGACCAGCGGTACGATGAGGATGGCGGAAAAGGTCTGTTTATTGGAAACGACGCTCCGGAAATCTTTTTTGAGGATGGCGGTCATGGCGCTTTCCGGATCCAGACCGGATGTGGGCTCGTCCAGGAACAAAATCTCAGGCCTGTGGATCAGGGCGCGGGCCAGGGAGAGCCGCTGGCGCATACCGGTGGAGTAGGAGGCCAGCTTCTGATCCGTGGCCTCTTCCAGGTCCAGCTGCCTGAGGAGTTCTTTTCCCCGCTCTCTTCCCTCCCGGGGAGAAATGCCGAATATGGAGGCGTAGAAGACCAGGTTTTCTATACCGCTCATGGAGTCGTACATCTGGGCGTGTTCAGTCACGACTCCGCAGCAGGCGTGGACCTTTTCCGGTTCCACGGCCGGATCGGCGCCAAGCACCAGGCAGCTTCCCTCCGTGGGGATGAGCATACCGGTGAGGAGCTTGACAGTGGTGGTCTTTCCGGCCCCGTTGGGACCTAAAAATCCAAAGACCTCCCCCTGTTCCAGGGAGAGGGAGACATGCCGGACGGCCTCTTTTCCGCCGGGATAAGTCTTGGACAGGCGCTGCAGGGAAACGGCTTCCATATGAGGATCCTCCTTATTGGCGGAAGACCGCTCCGGTCCTCCGCGTGATGTTGGATACATTGTACCGCAGCTTGCGGAAGATGACAAGGAAAGCGGAAAGCAGATTTTGCGTCGGATAGTTTGGATGTGATCGAGGGACTTTTTCGGGATCTGGAAATGATTTTCCGGGCAGTCCCCAAATAGTCCCCAAAACCCTCAAAAATCAAAAAAGAGAACATCTGTTTAAAATAAAAAACCCCGGAACCCGCATAGTTCCGAGGGTTTTTGTGAGCTGGCGAGCGGACTCGAACCGCCGACCTCTTCATTACCAATGAAGTGCGCTACCGCCTGTGCCACGCCAGCATTTTGTTTTCCTGCCGCTCTCAGCGGCAACATGAATACTATACTATATCTTTCCATCCTTGTCAACTATCAAAAATAAAAAATTATTTTTTTTGACAGGAACCGCGGACGATGAGGCTGGAAGGAAACCGGACCTGGATGGGACAGGCAGCGGGACCGGTCTGCAGGTGATAGAGGATGCCCGCGCCGTACCAGCCCATTTCGTAGGCGGGGGCATGGATGGTGGTAAGGGGAGGGGAGGCCATTTCGCAGAGGCGGATGTCGTCAAACCCCAGGACGGAAAGATCCTCCGGCACCCGGATCCCATTTTCCTCAAAAGCCTTCATGGCCCCCAGGGCGATGGGATCGCTGGCGGCGAAGACGGCGCTTGGAAGGTTTCCCTCCCGGATCAGTTCCAGAGCCATTTCATAACCGGATCCGCTGGAAAAGCGGCCCTCCTTCAGATAAGGAAGATAGGTGATCCCATGGGTCCGGCAGTATTCTGTGAAGAAGTGTTTCCGGGGATCGGAAAACTGCGAACCGTCTTCCAGATGTTCCGCGCCGCCCAGGAAACCGATCTCCCTGTGTCCCAGTCCGGTCAGGTACTCCATGGCCTCTGTCACCGCCTGGGAAAAGTCCAGGGTCACCGAGGGGATCTCTCCCAGAGGAGACTCCATATCGATCAGCAGGAGAGGATCGCAGAGCTTCTGGAACGCCTCCACCTCCTGTCTGGTAAATTTGCCGATGCAGATCAGCCCATTGGCCTGGGAGAGGGAATCTGTGCAGTTGACGTCGTTCTTAAAGGCGCGGATCACGCTCAGACGGTTGTCCAGACAGAACTTTTCGATCCCATGGCGGATGGAGAGATAATAGGTGTCTTCCAGCTCCTGGCTGGGAGAAAACCACTGGAGGATCCCCATGGTGTAAGGGCTCTTTTCCCCGCTCTTTCGTTTCTTGCGGTAGCCTAAGAGCCGGGCGGCTTCCTTTACCCGCTGCCTGGTCTCCGGAGGGACGGACAGGGATGGATCGTTGTTTAAGATCCGGGAGACGGCGGCCGGAGACAGGTTCGCTTTCTGGGCGACGTCCTTGAGAGTAGCCATGGCGGTTTCTCCTTTCTGAAAATATCCTGTTTGCTATTATAACAAAAGTACCGGGAAAATCAACTGCCATCGAGGGATATAAGTAAAAATATAGTAAATTTAATAGTAAAACATATTGATATTTTACTAAAAGCGTGTATACTGGTAATCAGATACGATCAGTCAGGAGGGGTAAGATGGAAGCAAGCAGTGTGATCTTGAAAAAACTGGAGGAAGGCTGTTTTGACAGCCGTCTGGAGGAGATCTATGTGGACGGGGGACTGGTGCCGGAACAGCGGACCAGGTATCTGGCGGCCGTCAGGAGCTATGAGGAGGCGTTCGGCTGCGGACCAATCGAGATCTTCAGCGCGCCGGGCCGCAGTGAGGTGGGCGGGAACCATACGGACCACCAGCATGGGATGGTCCTGGCTGCCGCCGTGAACCTGGATGCCCTGGCAGTGGCGGGAAGGAATGAGGATGGCTGCATCCGGATCCTGTCGGAGGGTTACGGCATGGTCACTGTGGATCTTTCGGATCTTTCTGTCCGGAAGGAAGAGGAGGGAACCTCGGCAGCTCTGGTCCGCGGAGTGGCGGCGGGCCTTGCACGGAAAGGGTTCCCAATCCCGGGCGGCTTCAATGCCTATGTGACCAGCAATGTCCTGATGGGAGCGGGGCTTTCGTCCTCGGCGGCTTTTGAGGTGTTGACGGGGACTGTGATCTCCGGTCTTTTCCATGGGATGACGGTGGATCCGGTGGAGATCGCCAAGGAGGCCCAGTACGCGGAGAACGTCTATTTTGGCAAGCCCTGCGGTCTGATGGACCAAACGGCCTGCTCTGTGGGAGGACTGATCCATATTGATTTTAAGGATCCGGAGGAGCCTGTGGTCCGGCAGGTGCCGGTGGATTTTTCTGCCTATCATCACAGTCTGTGCATCACGGATACAAAGGGTTCCCACGCCGATCTGACGGAAGATTACGCGGATATTCCGGGAGAGATGAAAGCGGCGGCGGCCTGTTTTGGAAAGCAGGTGCTGCGGGAGGTGGAGGAAGAAGCGTTCATGAGAAACATTCCCATGGTCCGTGAACGCTGCGGAGACCGGGCGGTGCTCCGGGCGCTCCATTTCTTTGCGGAGAATAAGAGAGCCGCCCTGGAGGCAGAAGCCCTCTCGGAGGAGGATTTCGGCCGCTTCCTGGAGCTGGTGGAGGAGTCGGGAAATTCCTCCTTTAAATATTTGCAGAATGTTTATACCTGCAAGACGCCGGGAGAACAGGGCGTATCGGTGGCATTGGCGGTCAGTGAGAAGCTCCTGGCGGGACATGGCGTCTGCCGGGTTCATGGGGGCGGATTTGCCGGGACCATACAGGCTTTTGTGGAGGATGGATCTGTGGAAGGATACCGGCAGGCCATGGACCAGGTTTTCGGGAGCGGTTCCTGTCATGTGCTGAAAGTGAGGCCCTTCGGGGGAGTCAAGGTTTTATAAGGAGGAGAAAATATGAAGATTTTAGTGTTGGGTGGTGCAGGCTATATTGGATCCCATACGGTCTATGAACTGGTGGACAGGGGACACGAGGTCCTGGTGATCGATAATCTGGAGACGGGGCACATCGAAGCGGTCCATCCGGATGCGAAGTTTTACCGGGGAGATCTGAGGGACCGTGCTTTTGTGGATTCGGTCCTTAGCGCAGAGCAGGGCATCGACGCGGTCATCCATTTCGCGGCCAATTCTCTGGTGGGAGAGAGCATGACGGATCCTCTGAAATACTACGACAACAATCTGTGCGGGACCAAGGTGCTTTTGGAGAGTATGGTGGCCCATGGCCTGGATAAGATCGTATTTTCCTCCACGGCGGCCACATACGGAGAACCGGAGAAGGTCCCCATCGAGGAGACGGACCGGACAGAACCCACCAATACGTACGGGGAGACGAAGCTCTCCATGGAGAAGATGTTCAAATGGGTGGGCCGGGCCCACGGCCTCCGCTTTGTGTCCCTGCGGTATTTCAATGCCTGCGGCGCCCATAAGAGCGGGAAGATCGGAGAGGCGCACAGCCCGGAGACCCATCTGATCCCGCTGATCCTCCAGGTGCCGAACGGCAAGCGGGAGTCCATCAGCATTTTCGGAGACGACTACGATACCAAGGATGGGACCTGCGTCCGGGATTATATCCATGTGACCGACCTGGCGGCGGCCCATATCCTGGCGGTGGATCATCTGATGCAGGGCGGGGAGAGCGACATCTTCAATCTGGGAAATGGAGTGGGCTTTACCGTAAAAGAAGTGATCGAGACGGCCAGGCGCGTGACCGGGGATCCGATCCCCGCTGTCATGGCGGCGAGGAGAGCCGGAGATCCGGCAAAGCTCATCGCTTCCAGCGAAAAGGCCAAACGGGTACTGGGCTGGAGACCGGAGCACGACAGTCTCTCGGAGATCATAGAGAGCGCCTGGAACTGGCATAAAAACCATCCCGACGGATATGGGAAACAGTAAGGAGGAACGGCGATGATTCAGGAGGCAGTGGGAAAGCTGGCCGCTTATGGATTGGAAAGGGGCCTTTTGGAACAGGAAGATCTGATCTGTACCGTCAATTCGCTGCTGGAGGCGCTGCAGCTGGAGAGCTGGGACGGCTCCGGACTGGAAGGACCGGTGCCGGAGCTGGCTCCGGTCCTGGAGGAGATCCTGGATTACGGAGTGAGCCGCGGCCTTTTGGGAGGGGATACCGTTACATACCGGGATCTTTTCGATACGAAGCTCATGGGAAGGCTGACGCCCAGGCCCAGCCAGGTGATAAAGAAATTCCGGGAGCTTTACGGGGAAAATCCCCAGGCTGCCACGGACTGGTACTATCAGTTCAGTCAGGATACCAATTATATCCGGAGGGACAGGATCAAGAGGGATCTCAAGTGGAAGGCGGAGACTCCCTATGGGGAAATGGACATCACCATCAATCTCTCCAAGCCGGAAAAGGATCCCAAGGCCATCGCGGCTGCGAGGAATTCCGCGCAGAGCGGCTATCCCAAGTGCCAGCTCTGCATGGAAAATGAAGGATACGCGGGACGTCTGGACCATCCGGCCAGGCAGAATCATAGGGTGATCCCGCTGACCATATGCAAAAAACCGTGGGGCTTCCAGTATTCTCCCTATGTTTACTATAATGAGCACTGCATCGTCTTCAACCGGGAGCATACGCCCATGGCCATAAACCGGGATACCTTTTCCAGGTTGCTGGCCTTTGTGGAGCAGTTCCCCCATTATTTCCTGGGGTCCAACGCCGATCTGCCCATCGTGGGAGGCTCCATCCTGAGCCATGACCATTTCCAGGGGGGACGCTATGAATTCGCCATGGCCAAGGCTCCTGTGGAGGAGGAGACCGGTATCCCCGGCTTTTCCGGGATCCAGGCCGGGATCGTCCGCTGGCCCATGTCGGTGCTCCGGCTGCGCGCCGAAGATCCGGAAGAGCTGACGGAGGCGGCCGGCTGTGTGCTGGATTCCTGGAGAGGATATACCGACGAGGCGGCTTTTATCTATGCGCAGACGGGAGGAGAGCCTCACAATACCATCACGCCCATCGCCAGGATCCGGGACGGCCTGTATGAGCTGGATCTGGTGCTCCGGAACAACATCACCACCAAAGAGCACCCTCTGGGAGTCTTTCATCCCCATGAAGAGCTCCACCATATCAAGAAGGAAAATATCGGTCTGATCGAGGTGATGGGGCTGGCGGTGCTCCCTGCCAGACTCCGGGAAGAGCTTTCCGTGACGGCGGACCTTCTGGTCTCCGGAGGAGATCTGCGGGCCGACGAGAGGACGGCCAAGCATGCGGACTGGGCGGAGGACATTTTGAGACGGTACGGAACGGTCACCCGGGACAACGCAGAAGCGATCCTCCACAAAGAGGTGGGAGACGTATTCTGCCGCGTTCTGGAGGATGCCGGAGTATATAAGCGGACGCCGGAGGGAAAAGAAGCCTTCCGCAGGTTTATCCGGCAGATAAAGCCTTGACAAACGGAATCCCGTGAGATAAGATATTTCCATATGAAAAGACGCAGAAGAGAAGTAGTAGGGTTCCGGATGGATCCAGAGAGCCGCCGGGTGGTGCGAGGCGGCGCCGGAGGAGCCTGAACTGGTCTCGGAGTCCCGCATCCCAAAGAGCTGCCCTTTGACGGCTTCAGTAGGAGGCGGCGGGCCTTCCCGTTACAGGAGACATAAGTGCACGGCGCAGCCGTGAAATAGAGTGGTACCGCGGATCAGGCCCTTCGTCTCTATGGAGAGGAAGGGCCTTTTATTGGATTTCATGGAAACTGGACAGAAAGGACGAAACGATATGGCAATCCCTTATAACCATAAGGAAATCGAGAAAAAGTGGCGCAGACGCTGGGAAGAGCATCCCATCAACGTCAACGACGGCAAGAAATCCAAGTATTACTGCCTGGATATGTTCCCCTATCCCTCAGGAAACGGGCTCCATGTGGGACACTGGAGAGGATATGTGATCTCCGATGTCTGGAGCCGGTATAAGATGTTGAAGGGGTATTATCTGATCCATCCCATGGGATGGGACGCCTTTGGACTTCCGGCGGAAAACTATGCCATCAAGATGGGCGAGCATCCGGCCAAGTCCACGGCGGACAACATCAACCACATCCGGGAACAGATCAAGCAGATCGCGGCCGTCTATGACTGGGATATGGAGGTCAATACCACGGACCCCAATTTCTATAAGTGGACCCAGTGGATCTTTGTGAAGATGTTTAAGGCTGGCCTGGCCTATGAGAAGGAGATGCCCATCAACTGGTGCCCTTCCTGCAAGACCGGCCTTGCCAATGAAGAAGTGGTGAACGGCTGCTGCGAGCGGTGCGGCGCCCCTGTCACCAAGAAGAACCTGAAGCAGTGGATGCTCAAGATCACGGCCTACGCGGACCGGCTTTTAAATGATCTGGATAAGCTGGACTGGCCGGAGAAGGTCAAGAAGATGCAGTCCGACTGGATCGGAAAGTCCTACGGCGCTGAGATCGACTTTGCCGTGGACGGCAGGGAGGAGAAGATCAAGGTCTACACCACCCGTCCCGATACTCTGTACGGAGCTACCTTCATGGTGCTGGCGCCGGAGCATGTCCTGGCGGCGTCCCTGGCTTCTGCAGAGCAGAAAAAGGTCGTGGAGGATTATATCTTCCAGGCGTCCATGAAATCCAACGTGGACCGGCTCCAGGACAAGGAGAAGACCGGCGTCTTCACGGGAAGCTATGCCGTCAACCCCATCAACGGGGCGAAGGTGCCCATCTGGATCTCGGACTATGTGCTGGCGGATTATGGTACGGGAGCCATCATGTGCGTGCCGGCCCACGACGACAGGGACTTTGAGTTCGCCACGAAGTTCGGGATCCCCATCATCCAGGTGATCTCTCCCGACGGGAAGGAAAATCCCAACTTGACGGAGGCCTATACGGCTCCCGGCGTCATGATCAATTCCGGAGAGTTTAACGGGATGAGTTCGGAGGAGGCCAAGGCCAAGGTGCCGGACATCATGGAAGAGCGCGGCCTGGGCAAGAAGACGACGCAGTATAAGCTCCGCGACTGGGTATTTTCCAGACAGCGCTACTGGGGAGAGCCGATCCCTATCGTCCACTGCGAACACTGCGGTTGCGTGCCCGTTCCGGAGGAGGAGCTTCCGCTCCTACTTCCCGACGTAGAGTCCTATCAGCCCACCGGTACCGGAGAATCTCCGCTGGCGGCCATCGACGAGTGGGTCAATACCACCTGCCCTGTCTGCGGCCGGCCTGCCAAGAGGGAGACCAACACCATGCCCCAGTGGGCCGGGTCTTCCTGGTATTTCCTCCGCTATGTGGACAATAAGAACGACAAGGAACTGGTCTCCAAGGAGAAGGCTGATAAGTATCTGCCGGTGGATATGTATATCGGCGGCGTCGAACACGCGGTGCTCCACCTTCTGTATTCCAGATTCTATACCAAGTTCCTCCATGACATCGGCGTGGTGGACTTTGACGAGCCTTTTACCAAGCTGTTCAATCAGGGCATGATCACCGGAAAGAACGGCATCAAGATGAGCAAGTCCAAGGGCAATGTGGTGTCTCCCGATGATCTGGTCCGGGATTACGGCTGTGATTCCCTCCGGATGTATGAGCTCTTCGTGGGACCGCCGGAACTGGATTCCGAGTGGAACGAGAGGGGCATCGAGGGCGTCAACCGATTCCTGAACCGGTTCTGGAGCATGGTCATGGACAATAAGGACAGCGGCGTCGCTCCTACGAAGGAAATGGAGAAGCTGCGCCACAAGATGATCTATGACATCACCAGCCGTCTGGAGAGCTTCAGCCTCAACACGGTCGTCAGCGGCTTCATGGAGTACAACAATAAGCTCCTGGAGATCGCCAAGAAGGAAGGCGGCATCGACCGGGAGACGCTGGAGACGGCCGTCACCATGCTGGCGCCCTTCGCTCCCCATATCGGCGAGGAGCTCTGGAGTCAGCTGGGCCATGAGGACAGCGTTTTTGAAAACAACAGATGGCCTGAGTTTGACGAAGGGAAAATGGCCGACGACGAGAAGGAGATCGCCGTTCAGATCAATGGAAAGACACGCTGCACCATCACGATCCCCGTGGATCTGGATAAGGAGGCAGCTCTGGCCAGGGCCAGGGAAGCCCTTGGCAACAAGCTTTCCGGGAACATTGTCAAAGAGATCTATGTGCCCGGCAGGATCGTCAATATCGTTGCGAAATGACCGTTTTGCAAAAACAGGTCCCGGAGGGCCCGGCTTGCCGGGCTTCCGGGCCTGTTTTTTGTTCCTCTATAGGAAACTTCGTTTCCATAGAGCAAAGCACTCCGTGGGGCCGCGCTGGGGCAGCCCGCAGCAGGTCCCTTTTTCATGAGACGACAGAGCAAAGCGCTCTGCCGGGAATGCAGCGCGGCGGAGCCGAAACGGCTTGCCGGTTTTTATGGAGGAAAAGCGTATGAAATCCATCAAACATATCCAGATACGGGGAGCGAAGGTCCATAATCTGAAAAACATCGATGTGGATGTGCCTCTCCATCAGATCGTCGGGATAGCCGGAGTATCCGGCTCCGGAAAATCGTCCTTGGCCCTGGGAGTCCTGTATGCGGAAGGGTCCAGGCGGTATCTGGAGGCTCTTTCCACTTATACCAGGAGGCGGATGACCCAGGCGGCGGGGGCGCAGGTGGATGAGGTGCTGTATGTGCCGGCGGCCCTGGCCCTCCGGCAGCGGCCCGGCGTTCCCGGGATCCGCAGCACCTTTGGCACCGGGACAGAGCTTTTGAACAGCCTGCGGCTCATGTATTCCAGGCTGGCAAGCCACAGATGCCCCAACGGCCACTATCTTCCCCCTTCCCTGGCGGTGGCGGCCGGAAAGAAGTTAGTCTGTCCGGAGTGCGGGGAAGCCTTTTATGCCCCTTCCGCGGAGGAGCTGGCCTTCAACAGTCAGGGAGCCTGCCGTACCTGCGACGGAACGGGGATCATACGGACCGTGGACCGGGAGGCGTTGGTGCCCGACGATTCCCTGACCATTGACCAGGGAGCCGTGGCTCCCTGGAATTCTCTGATGTGGTCCCTGATGACGGATGTGTGCCGCGCCATGGGAGTCCGCACCGACGTTCCCTTCCGGGATCTGACGGAAGAGGAGAAGGACATCGTCTATAACGGACCGGCAGAGAAGAAGCATATCTTTTATCATCCCAAGAATTCCAATCAGGCCGGCGAACTGGATTTTACGTATTTTAATGCTGTCTATACGGTGGAGAACGCCCTGGCGAAGGTCAAGGATGAAAAAGGGATGAAGCGGGTGGAAAAATTCCTGAAGCAGGAGATCTGCCCTCACTGTAATGGGAGCAGGCTTTCGGAGGAGGCCAGGGCGCCGAAGCTTAGGGGGATCTCCCTGGATGAAGCGTGCAGGATGAGCCTTTCTGAGCTGGCTGTGTGGGCGGACGGGATACCGGCTTCCCTGCCGGAGGAGATGCGGCCCATGGCTGAGAGCATCTGTGAGTCCTTCCAGGTCGGGGCCAGGCGCCTCTTGGAGCTGGGGCTGGGATACTTGTCCCTGGACAGGGCCTCCTCCACCCTTTCCACGGGAGAGCGGCAGCGGATGCAGCTGGCCCGCGCCGTGCGAAACCGCACCACGGGAGTCCTGTATGTATTGGATGAACCGTCCATCGGACTCCATCCCTCCAATCTGGAGGGGCTGGCCGGAGTGATGGAGGATCTGAAGGCAGATGGAAATTCCGTGGTGCTGGTGGATCACGACGTCCAGGTCTTAAGGAAAGCGGACTGGATCATTGAGATGGGGCCGGGGGCAGGCGCCGGAGGCGGACAGGTGATCGCCGAGGGCACGCCGGCCGCCCTTGAAGACCGGCCGAGCTCCAGGATCGGCCCCTTCCTTTCCGGAAAGGCGGATGCCCGGACAAGCTCTCTTGTTTCACGGGAGGAGCTGTTTGAGATGGGAAAGATCCGCCTTTCCACGGGACCGATCCATACGGTGAAGCCTCTGGAGGCGGAGATCCCCAAGGGCAGGCTGACGGCGGTCACCGGCGTATCCGGTTCCGGAAAGACCACCATGATCCTGGAAAGCCTGATCCCCGGGCTGGAGGCCTGGATACGGGGGACAAAGCTGCCGGATCATGTGCGCCTGGCAGAGGGAGACGGCATCCGTCAGGTGAAGCTGATCGACGCTTCTCCCATCGGCATCAATGTCCGTTCTACGGTGGCCACTTACGCCAATGTCCATGACGAGTTGCGCAAGATTTTCGCCAGGACGGAGGATGCGAAAAGGCTGGGCTATAAGGCCGGGGATTTTTCTTACAATACGGGAAAGCTCCGCTGTCCGGTCTGCGACGGGACCGGGCTCATCAGTCTGGATGTCCAGTTCCTTCCGGATGTGGATATTCCCTGTCCCTCCTGCAGGGGATCCCGGTACGGAAAAGAAACCGGTCATGTAAAGTACCGGAACGGCGAGGGCGGCGCCTATTCCCTTCCGGAACTGATGGAAATGGACGTGGATACGGCTCTGGAAGCCTGCCGGGATATGAAGCTGGTCCGCCAGAGGCTGAAGGTCCTTTCGGATCTTGGACTGGGATACCTGACCCTGGGCGAGGAGACGCCCAGCCTCTCCGGAGGCGAGGCCCAGCGTCTCAAGCTGGCCAGTGAGATGGGGAGAGGGCAGGCGGATACGGTCTTTGTCTTCGACGAACCCACCATCGGGCTCCATCCTCTGGATGTCCGTACGCTTTTGGCTGTGTTCCGGAGACTCATAGAAAACGGCGCCACCGTCATCGTGATCGAGCATGATCTGGACGTCATACGGAGCGCGGACTATATCATCGACATGGGACCCGGAGGCGGGGAAGAAGGCGGCCGGATCGTGGCCGCGGGGACCGCAGAGACGGTCAGGAACTGCCCGGAGAGCGTGACGGGAAGGTATCTTTAAAAGAAAAAAAGCAAAGGATTTTTATTGACAAAAAAGAAAGATAGGATAAGCTCAAATTAACAGATAAAAGAGAAGTTTTAATGTGGCTGTGTAACTCTATTATCCTATATTTCCATTTTCTGCGAGATAATAACAGAAATTTGGATGGAATCCATATGCAGCCGGGGAAAGAAGGTGATGCGGATGAAAAAGGATATGACGCCGGCCGAGATGGAGATCATGAGGGCAGTCTGGAAGGTGATCGAGGAGGGAAATATCGCAAACACAAGGACAGTCCGGAAAAAGGTCAATGAAAGACGGTCGGAGAAGCTGTATGGACAGGTGGTCTATAGTCATATCGAACATCTTCAGAAGAAAGGCTATGTGGAAGTCAGGCGGACAGAAGAGGGGGACCGGTACTATGTCCCTCTTGTGGAGAAGCGGGCGTTTATGGAGCGTCAGGCACAGGAGTGGGCCAATTTCTGGGAACAGAGCCGGGTCGAGTATGCCACGATGGCTTTGGGGAAGAAGCTGACCGGGGAAGAGAAGGAAAGGCTGAGGAAATACCTGGATGAACTTGATTAGCTTTTGTTTTATGATCTTCATGACCAGCGTCACGGGAAGTCTCGTTTTAGGGATCTGGAAGCTTTTCAGCCTTTGGGCGGACAAGTGGAAGGCGGTCCGGGAGATCCGCCTGGGGCTGGCGGTCAGTATGCTGTTTTTCATCCTGCCGGCGGCATATGTGTATATTGTGATGGTATCGGGATGCTTTTTGAATGGTTCGGATTCCATCCTTTTTCTGGGAACGCCGTTTTTGGTGAAAAGCTGCCGTATTTTATTTTTGGTTTGGGGCGCGGGGATCATTTTTAAACTGCTTCTGATGCATAAGAGCAGGAGGCGTTTTAAGAAACTGTTGCGCGGGAGCTTTACAGCAGAACCGCGTATCCGGGAAATGACGGAGGCGCTGTGCCAGAAACTGCGGATCAGACGGAAGATCCTCGTATATACGATCCCGGGACTGGAGATCCCGGCCATCGTAGGCGGGAGAAAAGCGGCAGTCCTGCTTCCGGACAGAGAGTACCGGGAGAAAGAAGAACTGTTCTATATTCTGGAGCACGAGCTCCTTCATTATAAACATGGAGATCTGTTTTTAAAAAAGGTCTGCCTCTGGATACAGGTCTTCCAGTGGTTCAATCCCCTTGCGCTTATGTTAGAGCGGGAGTTGGACAGGTGGTGCGATGCCTTTTGCGATCTGAAGATCTGTTATGAGGGTGGGACGGAGCAAAACAGAAAACAGTATTTTTACGCAGTCGTGGAAGGCTGCGGGGAGTTTTGCCGGCTTCCGGTAGCCGGTATGAAGCTGAAAAGGAACAGCGAAAAGGATATTCGGGAGAGGGCGGAGAGAATGAAGCGTTATAAAAGGAAGAACAGAATGAAAAAGAGTGTTGTGATCCTGCTGGCTGTATGCTTTATGGCGGTGTCGGCAGGAACGGTTATGGCTGCAGGCCAGGGGACGGAGGCTCTGTACAGTATGCTCTATGCAGAAACAGATGAGACGATCGCGGAGCAGCCGCAGGCACAGGAGGAGCTGGAAGAATATATCTGGATTCCGGACGGTAACACTACGGTCATAGAATCCGGTGAGAATCTGAATATGAGGAGTATGAGTACATATACCTGGGAGCTTTCGGCGGGGACGATGAGACGGACCACCCAGTTTTACGCTTCTGCCGGAAGTAAAGTTGTGATTACGATAGCGACAGATCCTTTAAATGCTAAAACAGGGATCGGGCTTTACCAGCCCAACGGGTATCTGCGTGGAGTTTCCAATACGGGAGCTTATTCTCATACCTTTACCCTCTATGACGATGGGTTTTACAGGGTATATGCCAGGAACGAAGGGAACAGCAATATTACTGTGCAAGTTACGGTTACCAAATAAATAATTTTTCGGGCCTTCTGCGATGAAAATCATGGAAGGCCTGTTTGTTTCAGGAAAGACTGTGATATATATTTAAATTACACTAAGAAAATGTTAAAAAACAATATAAATATATTGCGTAATGTCGCAATATCGTGTATACTGGAAACAGGATATAAAATAAGTGAAAATATATTAAACGGCGTTTAATATAAATGGATTCTGGCCGGAATCATGGAACTATTGAGGAAAGATTAAAGTGTATAGGAGGGATGATAATGAAGAAGAAACGTAGGATTTTAGCTGTTGTGATGGCCTTGGTAGCATTGATGATGTGCAGTTTGACGTCGCTCGCGAAAGTGGTAGTAAGCGGTACTGTAAGATGTTCTCTTGAAAGACGAGGGAATGGGTCCTGGGCAAAAACAGAGACAGTAGATCCAAATAATCCATGGGTTTATGTCGCCCTTACAGAAGAGTATATGTCCAGCTTAGGAAATATTTATGTATCCAGCCCTGTTATTAATACGTCCAATAGCGAAGAGATAGAGGCAACGTATAATCCGAATGGATCTTTCGTATCGGCTTGGAGCGATCATGGTCATAGAGGGAAAGAGTATACTATGTATATTTAAATATTTTGTATGGATTCAGGTATATGAGAGGGTGGGGTTCCACCCTCTTTCCATATAAAAAAGAGGTATGATGGTGGGAGGAAGGAAATGAGGAAAAAGGGGATTTTATTATTTTTATGTTTCAGCATATTTATTTCAGGTTGTGGAAAAAAAGAAGACGATTTAAACCAAAAGAATTCCTATCAAAAAGCAGGCTGCATTTATATAGAAGATGGATTGTTATACCATGGAGAAGATAGAGTGGAATATTATGAATATGAGACTGGAACATATATGCCATTGTGCGCGGAAGCTAATTGTCTTCACAATACGAATGAATGTATGGCAGTATATTTGAACGGGGCTACTGTGCTGGGTAAGGTGGGAGAACAGTGGTATTATTTAATGAACGACGGATGGAATTATAATTTTTATAGTGCGGATCTGAATGGGCAAAATGAAAAAAAGATAGGCACTATTACACATAGTGTGGAGGATCCATATTTGTTTTATGAGGATTCTTGTATTTATAGTTCAACGGATTTTGTTTATGACGAAGAAACCAATGACATGAAATATTACATAAGTACTATATATAGATATTGTTTTGATGAAAAAAGAGAGGAAGTGCTTGTTCCTGGAATCATTAATGTGGGTTATGACTTATATGGAGAATATAAAGATCAGCTGCTCTATATAGAAAAAACTTTGGAAAATGGTTATGTTGTGAAGTCATTGAACTTGAAGACTGGAGAGACTAAGAGTTTTTTAGAAAATGTAAAAGAATTTCGCGCAGGTGATCTGAACGGCCGTTTTTTCGTTTATATGGCTAGGATAAATGAAAATACAGATTATAAAATAATGGAATTAGATTTAGAAACTGGAAATGAGAAGGAAATCTGGACGTACACGGGCGAAGATTTTCCGCTTTTTTCTTGGGAGTCTGAGATGAAGATCTTTAGCTTTATTAATAGTACAGAGAATTACAGAAAAACGTATCTTTATACAGAAGATGGGAATTGTGAGTTGATCCGAGAAGAGGAATATAAACCGTATTATAATATCTTTGATATAGAAAATGGTCAGATTATTGTGCAGTTTTTACTTGAAAAAAGCAGTAAATTGGGGAAAATGGGAGTAAATGATTTTGTGGCGGGGAAAGATGATTGGGTATTTTTGGAAGATTAAGGAGTGGAATCCGTGAGGTGCAGCAGCGAAAAACGTTGTTAGTATGTATATCCGGACATTGTAAAGGAGCGTCAGGTATGAAAAAGGCTTTGTGTTTTACAATAATAGCTGTATTGATCGGTGTTTGTTTGTCAGGGTGTGGGAAGAAAAAGGAAACTATGACCTGGGCTTTTTTCAATATGCGCGGCGATCAACAGGTTTATCTGGATGCACTGAATGAGAAGCTGAAAGAAAAAGGACTTCCGTACCAGTTCCGTTTTGTTAATATGGAAATCCCCTTTGAAGGCGATTACAGGGCTTATGTGGGAGAATATATAGAGGAAGTCAAAAAAGGGGATTTTGATCTGGTGAGCTGTCCAGGTATCCAGAATTGTTACGATACTTATAAATGGATGGCGGATGAAAACCTTTTGGAGCCGTTGGATGAATTTTTGGAGCAGGAGGAGAGTGGAAAAGCCTTAAAGTCTGCTTATCCATCTGTCATATGGGATTCGTTGGATCATAACGGGCATATATATGGGGTTCTGACGCCTAACACGGATCTGAGCTATTATGCAGTATTTCAGGTGGATCATGCGGAAAAATACGGGATAGACCTATCTTCCGTTTCATTTTCTGGATTGGAGGGGCATCTGATCGATGCGGCGGAGGGTGAGGTCGGCAATGGAAGCTTCGTAGTCTCTACTCCATGGCCATATATGAAGCTGGATGGAGGAGAATCCAGCCCGTGCGAAATGGTATGTATCCGAAGGGAACAGGGAAGCTGGAGGGCTGAGAGTATCCTGGAGGATGAGAAGTGCCGCGCCCACCTGGAGCAGATCCATGAATGGGGGCAGCAGGGACTTATTGCGAGCGGAGATTACAGCGGCGCGTTAAGCAGTGGAAATTTTCTGGTGACAGGCTGTTATTCCTACTCAGAAGAGGGAGCTGTTGGGCAGATCCGGAACGTTTACGGGATCCCGCAGGATATTAGGCTTGAGGCCAGAGAGTTTCCGGAATTTAGCCGGAAGTTTGAAGGAAACGGCTTTATATAGTGGCTCAGTTGTCAAGACAAAAATCTAAGATTTTTATAATGAACTGATACGGTGGATAAGTTACAGGGATGAGGTATAG
>CAJFUL010000025.1 GCA_904420245.1 Candidatus Paralachnospira avium | reverse complement strand
CCTTCCAAATTTAATGGCAAAACCAGTTGATAAGGCTCGCCGAATTCGGTATAATTCTTATGGTATATTTGGTTATTGGTCATATCTGATTATACCACGGATTACGGGCTCTTCGGGGTCCGTTTTCTGTTTTTAGGCATAAAAAGGGAGCCATTGCTCCATAGAGGATTTCTCATCTATTTTGCAACGGCTCCAAATCCTATATCTTGTCTAATTTTTCTCACCCTTTTCCAACATCATATAATATCCATTAAGTTCATCATCCAACTCTCTCAGCATAACCACCCTTCCATCATCTAATTCTGTTATAGTCAAAAGCGATATTGTATCTGCCCAATATAATTCTATCTCTTTTGTCTTATTATTGGAATCTCCCCCGGTACTTTCCTCTTCTTTTATTTTCCACTTTCCAGTAATATCATTTCCCCATCCATCTTTTAAATTAAATGTTCCATCTTCTGAAATAATCAAAACTTCTTTCTCTATCTCCGGGATATCTTTTGAATCATAACTTCCATCAGTTCCAATTATACAGACACCATTCCATTCTCCCGTTACCATATTTACTTCATTTACATTATTCTGAGCAGACAACAAATAAGAATCTGCCGCTCCCCATATAATATTCCCCCTGACGCCTGTCCCATATTCCTCTTCAGACATTATCGTTAAGGCAACACTCACCGTATTTCCAAATAATAATTCTTGTCCTGTTACTTGTTCTGTTTGCTCTTTCTCCTCTTTCGGAATAGAAGACGACTGGTTTATTTCAATGGAAGCATTTAATTCTGAACTATATAATTCGGCTACACCATTTTCTTTCATTTGTGATATTGTATCTCTAACTTCTGAATAATTTCCTCCTATGGCTGTTCCCATATAATATACAAAAAATTCATCTGATATATTAGGCTCCAGGTCAGTATCAAACGATATCCGGATCGACTTTATTTCTTCCGTAAGGGCATCTGTTAAATACTCCACCAGAACACCTTCTTCAACATAATGTTCCATGGAAACTAAATTACATCCTTTTCCATAAGAAGATACGGAATAGGCATTACTGCCTACATCAAAAAGATTTCCTCTTGTTTGAATGTAACTATTGAAGAGTGTATTTACTGTTTTATCCCGCCCTTCATTTGACATATAATTCATTATACAATTTTCTGAACTAATCAAACAGTTTCCATCTTTTGTAATACCATCTAATGCAATCGCCCATTTTTCTATCTTTTTATCACGAACAAATTCATGTGAAACAACTACTCCTTGACTATTCTTCCTTTCTACTGCTTCTCTTGACCACTTACACTCCTCTTCTGTATATCCTAAAGCGGTTAATAACAAATTTCTTGTCGCTTCAATATATTGTTCGTCCGACACATCAAGAACCTGAAGGATAAAAGATGCCTTCCATTCATTCCATGATTGCTCACTGTTATTTTTAATTTCTGATATTGTCACTTTAGAATTTTCTTTTGGAATAACCACCTGATCCAATCCAACTTCTAGAGTTTTTTCACCATCTTTATTCATTTCGCTGTTTTTCAAACGATTTACAAAAACTAAACTGCATATGGCAATCAATAAAAGGAGGATCAAACCTCCTAACAAACCTATTACCTTTTTTCTGCCTTTTTTAGCCAGGTCAGCATTACACGAAGGGCAAACTACCGACCCGTCAGGAATTTCTTTTCCACAATATCTGCAGTACATAATTTTATCTCCCCCTTATTCAGCAACCAACTTTCCTACTTATATTTTTTATAAATCAGATTACTCCTAACGCAATCCTCAACGCACATAACACTGTGTACATGATTGCATAAATAATTAATTGTTCCATTTTCCACCCTCCTGTAAATATCATACAAATTGTAATAAATAACTCTTTCCACTTCAAATCTAACATTATTTTCATTTAGAACACTTAAAAACTATCCCTCTTGCTTTAACTTCATTTCTATACATTTTCCTTTTACCCCTTCCACTTCTTTTGTTTATTTTATATTTTATCTCTTATAATTCTTATAGTCAATATTTAATTCTATTAGTCAATGTATTCTCTTGCAAAAATACGATAAAATAAGGAAATCAGGAGGATTTTTCATGACAAACCAGTTAGATTACACTGCCATCGGTGACCGAATCCGTCAGGTCCGAAGGGAACGGGGACTGACCCAGGAGCAGCTCGCAGAAGCCTGCGGCTTGTCTGCTTCCTTCATCGGGCACATTGAACGCGGGACCCGGATCCTGTCGGTGGATACCCTGTTTCAGATCTCCTTACAGCTCAAGGTCAGTACGGATTACCTGCTCCTGGATTCAGCAGGTTTAGATTCCCATATCCTTCAGAATATTTCTGCTATCCTAAAGACAAAGGATAAGCGGAAAGTCGAACATTTCCTGAACACCATCAAGATCCTGGCAGATAAGATCGATGAATTATAAAAGGCCGTCTCTCTCTACTATACATGAGAAACGGCCTTTTGTCCTAAGCTGCCAGCTTAATCCATTTAGCTGCGTATTTTTCTGATATTCGGATTTAAACAACTTGTCATCCACTTAAAGAGTTCTCTATGGCTCATGACAAATCCTCTGGTGACAAATCCAAAAATACTTCCAATGACTCCGATCCCGCTTCCAAGAAGAAGATTGACCACAAGGGCTGCGATCCGGCCACTGATCGGAGCATAGATCTCTACAATGGGATCTGAAACCTTCCATTCAGGATTCAGATTCTTTTTCGCTGTGATCAGATTGATCCCTCCCACAATGATGACAACGATCCCATATATAGACACCCATGTCCCTGAATAACTCATTTTTTCACCTGTAGCATATGCCAGATATTCATTCACCTTGCCGATCTGATAGCCCTGAAAAACATAATAGATCCCAAGTATGATCTGCAAAGCTCCTACAATACCCCAAACGATCCCTTCAATCTCCATCTTCGCCTCTAAACGGGCGATCATACTTTTTGGTGTATAAAGCAAGCCGCTCAGATCCTTTTCCGAGGCAAGCCGCTCTATTTCTTCCAGTTCTTCTCTTTCCTGTTTCTTTTTTTCCTCCTCTTCATTTTGCCGTTTCTCTGCCTCTACCCTGCTTCCGCACTCCGGGCAAAAACGACTGTCTTCATTTAATTCGGCACCACATTCCGCACAAAAATTTTGTTTCATGTTATCATCCCTTCAAATTTTTCCTCATTATAATCCAAACAATTCTTATAGTCAATAAATAATACTAGAATTTCT
This sequence comes from Candidatus Paralachnospira avium, assembly GCA_904420245.1. GTDB lineage: Bacteria > Bacillota > Clostridia > Lachnospirales > Lachnospiraceae > Lientehia > Lientehia avium. The sequence goes on along the minus strand of CAJFUL010000025.1, from coordinate 38,851 downwards.
GCCGGAAACTTAAGATCGATCTTAAAAATCAGGATAAATTCAAAGTTTTTTTCTCAGCTCTCCTGCAGAAGAATATCGGCGGCGGGGATCTGTCTGAGTACAGGTTTCAATTACTTTGGATAATCTTCCCCGGTACAGATTTGCTGACGGATGTTCTCCTGTCAGCATGACATTCATCAAAACACCCATGGCATAAATATCGGTCCGGCGATCAGACTGACCAAAACCAAACTGTTCCGGAGCTGCGTAACCTACCGTTCCCATCACGACCGTATCCCGTCCCTGACAGGGCTTATGAATACGAGCCGCATCAAAATCCACCAGTTTAACTTCTCCCCGGTTGGTGATCATCACATTTTCCGGTTTGATGTCTCTGTGGATGATCCGGATAGAATGAAGGGCCGACAAAGTATCACAGAGCAAACCGGCTATTTTTCGGACACCGGCTTCTTGATATGTTTTCTGTTCCAAAATTTCCGATACTGAAATTCCGTCGACCCATTCTTCCAGCACCAGATGCCTGTCCCCGTCAGATACGGCATCATATATCCGAGGAACACCCGGTATCTCATATCTCATAAGAAGTCTGTACGCCTCGTCATTGCCGGTAAATTCCTTTTTCAAAATATCCCGCTTAAGCTTTTTATGCCGTAAATGTACTACCTCTTCCATTTCTGTCTGTTTCAAGATCTTTACGACCTGATATTCCTCTTCCAGCACGCTTTCCAGCCATTTCAACCCTGACACCCTTTTCACTTCCCTCTTTCCTCACTGCTAAGCTGCCCGCTTATTGAATTTTTGTTCTTTATTAATATATAATCTTATCATATTTGAAGATGAGATTGGAGGGATTTTCATGCTGTGGAAACCTACAGATGATCTGATGGAAGAATTGACCCGTTCAGAAAATTTAGATCAATATATAAAAAAGAACGAAGCCTATTTTATCGATACCTCCCTGGCGGAAGCCCTGAACCAAAAACTAAAAGAAAAGGGACTCGCAAAATCCGCCGTCATAAAGGCGGCTGAGATCAATGAGATCTACGGATATCAGATCTTTTCCGGAAAACGGATCCCCTCCCGGGAAAAGCTTCTGTGTATCCTGATCGGAATGAAGCTCTCTCTTCCGGAGGTCCAGCAGCTTTTAAAGCTGGCCATGTACGCTCCTCTGTATCCCAAAAACATCCGGGACAGCATCATCATCTCAGGACTGCAACATTCCAAAACTGTGATCGAGATCAATGAACTGCTTTACGATCATCAGGAACCCACTCTGGACTGAACCCATATCTCTTTCATACAGATTTGCGTTCCTTTGGCGGAAGTTTCTGTTCATATTTCCTGTCCGTCTTCATATTTCCTGTTTTTCCCAAAAAGAGCCGCTACAGTGGGGTTGTTTTATCAATGCACTTGGCCGCGTAAGTCCCCAGCCGGTTGGCCCGGTCCGGATCAAACGTATCCACGGCCTTGATGAGCCCGATGGTGCCGATGGAGATCAAGTCCTCCGCCAGGACCGCACAGGCTTCAGAGCTCCTCTCCACTGCAGACAGGTCCCTGCCCTATGGAAACGAAGTTTCCTATAGCGGAAAGCAAGAGGCGGGCCCCGCAGGCCCGCCTTATCAACCAACTATTTTCTGATCTTCCCCCGCTTTGCGGCAAGCGCCGCCAGCAGCCAGGATACGGCGCCGGGGATCAGATAGAAGAACAGACAGATGCCTGCTGTGAGCTCGTTAGGGCTTCTGAAAAAGAACCGAAAACGGTAGAAAACGACGCAGAGCAAAATACGAAGCGCCGTCTCGATGCCCAGGATGGCAGCCGCCTTCCCCGACTGTCCGCTTGCCCTCAGTTCTCCCCTGTACGCGGCTCCCGCCGCCAGCACGGCCAAGCCGGCCAGGCTGGGCAGGGTGCGGAGTATAATGAAGATCAGGCTAAACGGCACCAGAACACCGAGCAGGGACAAGAGCGCCTTTTTCCGGCTCTGTCCGCCGTTCCCATATACGGCAAACTCCATGAGGATCACGGCCAGTCCCGCCGTTCCCGGAAAAACGTTCCCAATGCTCATCCCCTTCAGCGCCAGAACAGAAACCACACACCATGCTCCTGCCGTGTACAGAAGAAGCGCCAGGAGCATGGGAGCTCCTTTTTTCAGGATTTCTCCAAAGCAGGCTCCGGAAACTGCCTTCCCCTTCTCCCGGATCCCTGCCAAACGGATCCCTGCCGCTATGACCGTGACCAGCGCGCTCAGGATCCAGTAAAAAACGGAGACCAGAGGAACAAGCGCATAGAGCGGAATCTCCCAGCCTCCTCTCATCGCTGCAAATGCCAGGAAAAGATGGACCGCTCCCGTGATAAGAAGGAGCAGCGCAGGCTTCCGGTCCCCAAGCCCCAGCAGGACACCGGAGGCCGCCGCGGTCAGCAGCATAGCAGGAAGCATGAACGCGTTCAGATTGCTGTAGTAGGAGAGAAGCATACTATCTTCAGTATGCACTGCGCACATTATCCAAAAATTTCTCAGAAAGAACGCCGCCGGCACCAAAACCACCGCCAGGAGCACACTGAGGACCAGCGCCGACCCTCCCGCGGTCCGCGCGTCCAGGCGTCTTCCCTCCTTCATGAGGCCGGATACGGTCCGGAAGCTCCCGAAGCCAAGAGCAAGAGCAGGGACAAAGGCCAGGATCACCGCGCTGTAAAGATAAAACAGCGAAAAATTCTGATAAAAGGCATAGGCCGCCAGCCCGTCAAAAGCTGAGAACAGCAGGGTGAAGAGCGCGGTTCCCAAAAGCAGCAGCCAGACATGCGTTCCTGCGGGCGCTGCGGCGTTGACCGGTATTTCCGTCTGCCCTGTCATGGCGCCTCCGCTCACCGGCTCTTCCGGCGGCGTTCCCCACGCTCCCATGGTCCCTCCGCTTCCCGGCTCCTTCGGCGGCGTTTTCCACGCTCCCATGGTCCCTACGCTTTCCGGCTCCTCCGCGGAGCGTTTCGGCATTCCCGTCCCGGCAAAAGCCGTGTTCTTTTCGGCAGCCGGCCGGCCGGCTGCTTCCATGAGATCCTCCAGCATTTCCGCCGCCGTATGATACCGGTCTTCCGGCGCGTAGGCGCATGCTTTCAGGATCACTCCGGAAAGGGCCCGGCCCGCCTGAAAAGGCGCCGGAACAGGCGCTCCCTGGATCCGCTGCGCCAGAGCGTTTTCCCGGTCGGCAAAGGTGATGGGCTGAGGCGGCGGCGGGAAGAAGGTAAGCCGGTTCCCATTCATAAATTTGTAAAGGACAAGCCCCAGAGAATACAGATCTACGGAAGCCCCGTAGGGCTTTCCCAGATAAACCTCAGGCGCCATATAGCTGTCCGTTCCTTTTTTGGAAAATCCCCCCGCGGTACGTTCCACAGTTCTGGCGACGCCGAAATCTCCCAGCTTAAACTGGCCTCTCTCATCCACAAAGATATTCTCCGGCTTGATGTCACGATGGATCAGGCCTTTCTTCTGACAGAAAACAAGAGCGCTGCAGATATCCTCCCCCAGGCGGCAGACTGCCGTCTCGTCCATGACATGATCCATCTGATAATCCGTAAGAGCCGTGAGAAGCTCCATGCGGATCAGGATGTCCCATCCGATCTCGCCGGCATGGGGGATCACCTTATAATCCTCACAGCTTACGATGTTGGGATGGCTTTTCAACGCTGACATGACCGCGATCTCCTTGACGATCTCATCTACGACGCCCTGGAAATACGCGGTAGCCGATCTTTCATCCATCCCCTCATTCAGTACGGCCCTTATATCCGAAACAGAACGCGGGACGTGGATCGTCTTTAACGCGGAGAATACCGAGATCCCATATTCTGTCTTCCTGATCTGAAAGACCTTGCCAAAGGAGCCTTCCCCCAGCTCCCCGACGATCTCCCAGTCACCGAAAACTTTTGTTCCTATTGTGTATTCCATACTCACTCCTGCTCTTATTTACATTCTGCCGGCTTTCCCCGGGAAACCAGTCATTTTTGGATCCGGATCACGAGAACGGTCACATTGTCCCGTCCTCCCTCTTTAAGCGCCAGACGGACCAGCTTTTTTGCCTTCTGCGCGGCTGAGCCGAATCCCTTCAGACAGGCCGCTATGGTCTCATCGGAAACCATATCGGTCAGGCCGTCGCTGCACAGCAGAAAACAGTCTCCATCCTCAAGGGACAGCGGTCCTTCCATCTGAGGCTCCAGGATCATTTCCTCTTCAAAGATCCCCAGATACTGCGTCAGCTCGTGACGGCCCGGATGCTGCCTGGCCTGGGCTTCTGTCAGGACTCCCATCCGTACAAGTCCGGCCGCTCTCGTCTGGTCAAGGGTAAGCTGCAAAAGCTCTCCCCGGCGGTACAGGTAGATCCGGCTGTCGCCTACGTGGCAGACCATGGCCTGCTCCTCGTCCACATATAAGGCAGACAGCGTAGAGCCCATCCGTTTTCCTTCCTGGCTGCGTATCTCGCCGCAGATCCGCTCATTGGCAAGACGGACGCTTGCCACCGCCGTCTCACGGACCTGCTCCAGCCGGGACGGACACAGGGACCGGACCGCCAGCAGAGAAGCTTCCTCTCCCCTTTCTTCTCCTCCCATACCGTCGCAGACTGCCGCCAGAAAAGGACCGGGCTTCGCCGTTCCCCTTAAAAAAACGGATAAAGTCTCTACGTGCTCCCGGATCTGCCCTTCCACGTAAAAGTTGTCTTCATTATTGGCGCGAAGCTTTCCCGCATCGGAACAAAGCCCGTAGGATACCTTCATATCCTCCCCCTCCCGCAGCTTTGTCCGGTTCCTACAAACTGTTGAACCTCTGGGCTCCCCTGTTCACCGTCTCCTCCTCCTCATTGGCATAGGCCGTCATGGCGGAGGCGTAATTTCCAAGGGACGTGATGATGTCTGTCAGGTACTTTTTGTATTTTGTCTGAAAGGCTTCCTCAAAGGTCTGCTTGGCCGCGCCCTCCCAGGCGTCTGCCGTCGTCCTGACAATACTCTGCAGGCTGTTCAGTTCAGACTGCAGGGCGTTGGCGATATTCCTTACCTGATCGGCTGAGCTGCGGAGAGCCGCAGGATCCACACTGCTTCTTGATGACATCATGTTTTCCTCCATTTCTTATTAAAATATATCCAAAACAAGCCGGCGCCCGCCCCATTTCCGGAAAACGCTCATGAAGTAAGCCGGCTGTATTTCGCCTTATAATATTCATACCTGGTCAGATCCGTATCCTCGCACAGATCCATCGTATATTCGTATTCCTTCGCCTTTGTGGCCTTCAGGATCCGAAAGAGCTTATCGGCCTCCCGCATATCCGCGTCTGTGGCGGTCCCCGCCTCCATGAGCGCCTCGTACCTCTGATAGCTTTTTGTCAGCGCGTAGTCATACTGGCGCAGGCCGCTCAAACCCTTGACCGCCTTGATCTCATCCGCAAAGGCGATATCCGCCGCCGTATCGACGACCTTCAGGCCGAAATCCACACTCTTGACGATGGGAATACTGCCGGAAACGGCGTCTAGCAGCGTTTTCTTTCCGGCCCCCACCGCCTCGCCCCAGGCATAACCGCCCAGCACATCCATCGCCTTCAAAAAATCCGACTGATAGATCCGCTTCATCTCCTGGAGCTTCGCCGTCACCGGACCATCCGGAAAACCGGCTGCCAGGATCCCATTCTCCATGGCCTCCAGATAGGCGACCTGTCCGGAATAGTCATTGAGACAGTGGACCAGTACCTCGACGCAGTCGTCGATGATCCCGGCCGCGTCCACTGCATCGGAGATCTTTCCGGACAGCTTGCCGGCCTCATAGACCTTCTTGAACATTTCACGAAAGACCTTGCGCTCCTCATAGGATAAATTCTGGATCAGCTCCCACGCATCGGCGGAATCCAGGATCTCCTCGGACGTCATCCCGTCCTCCGCGCATTTTTTCAGGAAGGAGGCCAGCTGCTTGGCCCACTTGTCCAGATCGTCGATGCCGCTGAGGCTGCTGACGGTGTCGGTAAGCCCTGAAATATCCCATTCCGGCTTGACGTCCGGAAGATTCTCCAAAATATCCGCGAGGGCGCTTTCCAAAAGCTCATCCACATATTTGTCCGCGTAATCCGACACCTGCCCCGACAGCTCCGTACCGAAAAGGGCGTCCAGCGCTCCCGCTCCCTTCCCGGCAAAAAACTGAAGATAGAGGTCCGTATTGGCCCATTCGCTGATGCCAGTCATCTCCCACGCCCTCTTATAGGCAGACGTATGAAAAAAGCCGTCCAGATCGTTGAAATCTTCGGAAAGGCTCTGTCCGGACTGGGCAAAATCCCAGCTGGCATATCCGGAATAGCTGACGGCCGCGGCCGCGGTCCCTATATCCCACTCTCCCCAGTCCGTCCCTTCATCGCCAAAAGCTGTATTTCCCCTGGCCGCCGCCTCGTCCAGCTGTTCAAAATGCGTCTTCATGTTCGCGTATAAGCTCTCAAGACGGCGCTTATGAGCCCGGAGCCGCCCCTCGTATTCATCCATGAGCCAATGGATATCGCAGACCGTGCGCACCTGGCCGATCTCCTCATTGTTCTCCAGCTGCCGGCAGATCTGTCCGCAGTAGTCGTCCGCCGTCCGGATCATCCGTAAAAGCTCCTGACAGCCTCCGGCATCATAGACGTTTTTCACTCCGCTCACCTCCCCGCGGATCCAGATCAAGCTCCAGAAGGGCTCCATCCAGGATCCCGTACTGGCAGAAGGAATATTGACCGGAAAGGCTCCTGCCCTCCCAGCGCCAGAGCATGCCGCCGCCCTCCGCCGCTTCGCCAAAGCTGTCCAACGCTTCCTCCTCCCATTCTGAAATGGGACGTTCAAACGGGATTTCCAGATCCTGTTCCTTTCCTCTGAAACGAACTGTCACGATCACAGTCTCCGGCATACTCATTCCTCCCCAAAAAACAGCGCCATATGGCCGATCAAAGCCTCCGGCAGCCTTTCCTCTTCGGAAAGGCTTGTCTCCATGACTTTCTCTTCGCCGTCCCGGACAGTCACGGTCATAAGCCTTCCCTTTTCCTTCTCCTTAAGCTCTGCGGCCCAGAAAAGCCCGTCCAGAGGAGGGCGCAAAGCCAGCTCCCACCCCTCCTTCACAGAACGGATCCGCAAAAGATCCACAGGTCCACGGAGCTGGTAAACCGTCTCTTCCGGGCTCTCATATCTCTGCGCGGCCCTCGCCTCCGTGATGTTATGATAAGTCCTGGCAAAGCCCCGGTCCGGATACAGCTTTCCGTCAAAATCCAGCTGGGCATACCCCTTTCTCATCCATTCGTCCCTGGCGCGCAGAAAATCCGCGGCGGACTTGGAAAGCGGCTTCGGCAGAAGCCATTTTCCCTCGCTCCCCAACAGCGAAAGGAGCTGCCGGAAGCCATTTTCGCTCAGTATATAGGACTTCCCTCTCATTATCTTTTCAGATCCCCCAATATGCCGCCGCGGATGAACGCCTCTCCATTTCCCAGAAGATCCAGCTCTCTACGGTATTGTTCCGCCTTCCGCTGCCATTCATAGCGCTGCGCGTCGCAGTATTCCATCATGGCCTTTCGGATCTCCGTCAGCCGGTTGTTGAGAGCTACCGTTTCATTGCGGATCTCCCAGATCAGCCCGGCGCAGGACAGGGCGTCCTCTCCATACCAGACGCCGCCGTTTTTGATCCTTTCATAGGCCCTTTCCAGATACGAGACCATATTGTCTCCGCCGTTTCCCACGGCGGGACCTGTGAGAGGCTGGTCAAAGACGGCGCATCTTCTGTACCATTCCCTCCACGCCTCCTGCTTTTTCAACGCTTCATCATACTCTTTATAGGTCGCCATCTTATCCCTCCCGCGGAAGCTCCATCGCCCGGATGAAACGGAACCCGCCGTCTCCGGTCAAAACCAGGTCGTCCTTTCGGAAAGGCTCCGGATGCTTCTTCCTCAGCGCGATGGTATCCGTGATCCTGTGCGCCTCAGGAGAACCTCCGCACAGGATCACCGTTCCCTCCCGCATGGTAGCCGTCAGAATGTCATTGCTGAAATAACAGTACGCCGTATCCTCAGCCGTATCCGACGCCAGGACGGTGACTCCCAGTCCTTTTCCGAGACGGATAAACACCTCCAGCCTGGATATGGTATCCGGCTGGACGCTGTCCAGGCATTTCCTGAGTCCGTCGATGAAGATCAGGATGGGAGAAAACACTGCCTCCGGATCGTTTCTTTTCCGCGCCTGCCTGCCGCGGAGCTCCCCGGCCAGCTGAAGCACCGCCTCGTCAAGCTCCGCGCCGCTTCTGTACGTCCTGCATGGAGCCGGGCAGAAACGATTTTCTGAATACAGGAACACCTCTGCCTCCGAGATCTCCAGGGCCTGCCGGAGGAGACTGTCAAAAAGCGGGCTTTCCGCATCTCCCGCGCTCAGCAGCAGGCTGACCGTATCCTCCACGGGCAGGCAGACCGGTTCCGCCGTATCATAGGAAAGCCCCAGGATAAAGGGAGTTCCCTCCAGAGAACCGTAAGGGATCTCTTCCGGCATAACGGCGATCCCCTTTGGCCGCGCTCCCTTCCAGGCAGAAGACATCTCGCCGGCCATTTTCCTGAGAGCCGCCGTACGCTTCCCATCGGAAAGCTCCGCAAAGGCAATGGCAGTCTGGAATTCCAGCGGCCCCTTGACCAGTCCCCGCCCCACGAAGCTCTCCGGGATCCCCTCTGCAGCGCGACCCACCAATGACGTATAATCCAGCCGGTCTGCCTGCTGCAGCGTGATGACCGTTTTGATATTGGGCGTCAGCTGATAGTTTCCGCTCTCCGTCCCCAGCACCGAACAGGCCAGATAGATCCCATAAGCCGCGCCTTCCCGGCTCACCCGCGCCATGCACCCATAGACGTCCGGACAGCTCTCCCTGGCCATGTTCAGATCATCCGCCAGGACGATCCAGGTGGGAGCGTCCTGACCGCCCGCTTCTATGTAAGACGAAAGAGAACCAGCTCCCAGCCTGCGGAACGCTTTCTTCCTGCGGTCCAGCTCCTCCTCAAGAAGAGCCGCGATCTTTCCGAGTTCCTCCGGTTCGTCGCTTCCCGCCGCGGCCCCCACATGAGGAAACGTCTCCATGGCGCGCATCCCATAACCGCCGAATTCCACCAGATAAAGCTGTACCCAGTCCGGCGTATAGCGGCACGCCAGAGATACCAGCATAGTCTGGAGAAAAGTCGTCCTTCCCGATAAGGGCATTCCATAGAGGATCAGATGCCCTTTTTCCCAAAAATCATGGATCAGGACTTTCTGGCTCTGGCGGGCCGGATCATCGATGAGTCCCAGACTTGCCTGAACAGGGCCCTGCTCCTCTTTCCATCCTTTCCAGGATCCTCCGGTCAGCTCAAACAGCTCTTTCTTCCGGGGAAGCTTCTCCGTCCAGATCTGTCTGGCAGAGGGGATCTGTTTCCGCCTGCAGTAATCGGCAATATACCGCACTGCGGCTTCCAGCTGCGTGACCTTGCTTCCCGTGTTCTTTTTCTGATTCTTAACAGGCTTTCTCTCGCCGGTAAGGCTTACCACGCTGACCGCCGCCCGGCTCCCTGCGCCGCCCGGGCTATAAGGAGCTCCCGAATAATAGGCCTGGATCTGCTGGTAGGTCCCGTCGCCGCATTTTACATAACTGCGGCCCGGAACCCGGATATAGGCGGCATCTCCTGTTCCCAGCACCTCCCGGCTGTCGGCCTCGGTCTGCACCTTGAGACACCAGGAAAAGTTGACGTTGGCCTTCATTTGGTCCGTCACCACGCCGGAGGGCTTCTGGGTCATCAGCACCGAATAGATCCCCAGGGAGCCTCCTCCCCGAAACACATGATCCAGCACCCTGGAAAATTCTGGAAACTGGGTCTTAAATTCCGCGAACTCATCGAAAACCAGTATCAGATACGGCATAGGCTCCATGGACGGATCCCCGCGCCGTCTCATGAGATAACCGATGATGTCGCCGGCCCCGTACCGGTCCAAAAGCCTCTGGCGCCTTTCCATCTCGCTGTCCAGGGACAGCAGATTCCTCCAGATATCCCGGTCCAGATTGGAAATACTCCCCGCCAGATGAGGCAACCCCCGGAAAGGCTTCAGAAGGCTGGTCCCTTTAAAATCCACCAGGATAAAATTCACATCCTCCGGCGAAAACTGCAGCGCCATGGAAATGATCCAGGTCTGCGCCATCTCCGATTTTCCGCTTCTGGTGGTCCCGGCCACCAGGCCGTGGGGCCCGTGGGCTTTCTCATGGATATCGAAGTAAAAGGAGCTTCCGTCTTCTCTCACGCCGATGGGAACGGCAAGCGTTTTTTCGCAGGCCGTGTTCTTCCAGAAATCCCCCAGATCCAGCTGATCGATCTTCGATACCCGGTAACCGTCCAGCAAAGAAATGAAGGTGGGCAGTTCCTTTTTCCTTCCGCTTCCGGTAATCCGCACAGGCGCCAGGCTTCTGGCAAACCGCCCGCACTCCTCCAAAGACACTGCATCCGGCACGAAGCTTTTCCGTTCTCCGGCCCGGGCCCTCGTATAGAGCGATCCTTCTTTGCCCTTTACCTCCAGGATCTGCGACACATCCTTGGGGAGCTGGGCCAGACTGCTTCCCAGGATCACGCAGCTTGCGCCCAGTCCGGCATCGTTTTTCAGAAGGTATTCTGCCAGGGCCCTTCCCTTCAAAAGAGAGGGATCCGCCACGATAAACAGATAATGGGGAAGCGCCGGCTCCGGCTCCCCCCATACCGGCTTCCGGGCAGCCCTGCGGGACAGCTCCTTTTCCAGGCCGTCCAGCACAGCCGCCGCCTCAAAGGAATTCTTTATCATATAGCGCACAGAACGGGAATCGTCAAAGGTGTGAGGGAGCCATCGCATCCATTTCCATTCTTCCCATTCCTGCTCCGGAAACAAGACGGCCAGCTTAAGCTCGTCATAGCTGTGATGGACGGCCGCCTGGATCACCAGGGCGTGTACGGCCCGGAGCACATCGGACCGCCCTCCCGCAACGCCAAGACTGGGATAGCGCATCAGATCACAGAGGACCGGCACATCCGGTACGGCAGCATACCGCTTTGCCAGCTCCACAGGTCTTTTGCTGAGCGCATCCTCCTCCGCCAGCATGCTCAAACGGGGCGTCCTGACAGAAATACAGAGCGGCTCCTCCCCCAGTCCTGCCCGCAGGCATAGAAAATCGTCCTCTGAAGGCAGACGTCCCCAGAGGCTCCTGTCCCGCTGCCGCGCCATGGATACGCATTTCTCCGGAGAAGGATTTTCCTCCAGCTTCACTTCTCTCTGACATGCGGCCGCTTCCTTCAGGCGGGCCTCGCAGTCCGCCATATACGGGACTCATCCCCATGACGACGATCATGAGCGCCATCACTGCTACGCTCCCCAGACTGGGGAGCAGAGCAGAGACCCAGTTGATCTCCGGCTTTGAACCGATGGAAGGCGCCGACTCGATCTCCAGCTCTCCGGAAGGACAACTGCGCCTCAGTCGGGGAGAACGGGTAAAAAAAGGATACGGACTGTTCCCGAGAGACGCTTCTTTCTGCGGCCCGCCGGTTCCTGCCAGATGGTCCGCAGCCTGCTTTCCGCCTCCGTAAACAGCCAGGCTGTCTCCCGAAAGCTCCAATCGAAAGCTTCCTATGAGGATCCAGCTCTGACCGGACAGGACCTCCGTCCTGGTCCACACGCCGTTGACATAAGTGCCGTTGGTACTCCTATCCTGTATATGCCAGTTTTCTCCCCGGCGCTCCAATACCGCGTGGGTGCCGGAAACCAGCCTGTCCGGAAGCTCCAGCCCGCAGGAAGGACTTCTTCCCACCGTAAAAGAAGAAAGCCCTTTCAGAGACATGGTAAATTGCAGCGTTTCCTCCACAACCTGCACCGCGATATGCTTCGGCCCGTTCAATACATACATCGCGCCGGGAAGGACTTCTCCGTTCCCGGCAGGGACTCCGCCGGCCAAAAGCTCTCCCCCGTGCTCCAGCTTCCAGCCGTTCCCGCTTTTATAAAACCGGACCCACTGCCCCGGGCAGTCCGCCTGAGAAAGCGTATGATCGGCTCCCGGCACAGCGGATGCCAAAAAACGTTCTCTCTTTTCAAGGCTGTAGGTCTGGACTGTGTTTCCTTCATAAACCCTGATCGACTTCCCCATACTCATACCCCTTTGATCGTCATGGCGGCCGCCGTCCAGTCTGTCTGAAGATACGGGATGATCCGCCTGCCCCCATCAGCCGTTTCATGCCGCTCTGTCCTCCTTCGGACCCGGCGTCCAGTTCTTTTTCATTATAAACTTTTTTCAAGGTTCGTCCACAAATTTTTTAGAAAGAAAAAAGCAGGCCCCCGGCCTGCTTTTCCCGATCTTGTTTAAGTATTCTTCATCACCACAGTCTCCACCGAGTCCGCCACGTGCTCGCAGGCGTCGGCGCAGTCTTCCATATAATCATAGATTTCCTTCCATGCCATGATCTCCAGCACGTCGCTGCACTGCTCCCGGATCTTCACCGTCGCATCCAGATAGAAGGCGTCGCAGTCCTCCTCGGCCTGGTTCAGCTGGATGATCATGGAACGGAGCTTGTCCGATTTCTTGAAGTTCTCCAGCTCGGCCAGCATCTCCGCCATCATGCGGCAGCAGTCGGCGATCTTCTCCGCCATCACGACGGCCTCCGGAAGGACCCGCTTCACCTGGCTCACATAAAACCTCTGCAGGATCTCCTCGATCTTATCTGCCACCTCGTCGATATTCTGGCTCAGCTCCGCCAGGTCCTCCCTGTCCAAAGGCGTCACAAAGGCCTTGGCCAGAGTGGAAGTCATCTCATGCTTCTTCTTATCCGCATCATGCTCGAAGCCGTGCATGATCTCCAACATATCCTTGATCTTCGCAGGATCGTAATCCTTCAGACACTCCACCAGATAATCGGCCGCCTTACAGGAATATCCGGCTGCCTCCACAAAATTCTCATAATAAAAATGGTCTGCCTTTCGTCCCATTCTCTTCCTCCTCTTTTAGAATATCCACATAAACAGCTTTGTCATGATAAAGCCGATCAGGCCGCAGCCCGGAAAGGTCAGGATCCAGGTCAGGCCCATATCCTTTACCACGGAAAAATTAATGGCCGAAAGCCTCTTTACCGCACCCACGCCCATGATGGCCGTTGTCTTCGCGTGGGTCGTAGATACCGGGATGCCAAACACCGAACTGATCAAAAGACAGAGAGACGCTGCCAGATCTGCCGAAAAGCCCTGGTATTTTTCCAGCTTTACCATATCCATGCCGACGGATTTGATGATCTTTTTCCCTCCGATGGAGGTGCCGACGCCCATGACCAGAGAACAAAGGAGCATGATCCAGATGGGCATCTCGATGGCTTGGGGAACCGGCTGGCCGTTGCTCAAAAACAGGCACAGAAGGATCACGCCCATAAATTTCTGTCCGTCCTGAGCTCCATGCATGAAGCTCATGGCAGCCGCTCCGAAGATCTGGGCCGCCCGGAAGCCCTTCTCCGTCTTTCCCCGGTTGACCTTCCGGAATATCTGGACCACCAGCCGGCATATGAGCCAGCCCAGCCCAAACCCCAGCAGGACCGAGATCACCAGGCCGTAAACCACCTTGATCCACTCCGATCCATTGACGCCCTGAAGGCCGTTATGGAGGGCAATGGCGCCTCCCGTAAGACCCGCGATCAGAGCATGGCTCTCACTGGTGGGGATCCCGAAATACCAGGCCAGCACCGCCCAGACCACAATGGCGAACAGCGCCGCGCTCAAGGCCACGATGGCCTCATGGGAATTGGATCCGAAATCGACCATTTTCGTGATGGTCTCCGCCACAGTGGCGTTGATCAGGCTCATCAGCAGCACGCCCAGAAAATTGAAGGCTGCCGACATGAAAATGGCCGCCCTCACCGGCATACATCTGGTCACGACGCAGGTAGCGATGGCATTGGGCGCATCCGTCCATCCATTGACAAAGATCACGCCCAAGGTCAGGATTACTGCCAGAAACAGAAGCGGGTTCTGCGTCATCTGTGCCCAGAAGTATTCCAATGATAAGTTCATAGAAGTCCTCCCCTCATTAGTGCTTTTCCGCCCACTCGGAAAGTTGGAGCAGGCTCTCACGGCTTCCCGATACGATCAGGACGTCATTTTTACAAAACCTGTAATCCGGTTGGATCGTCTCCAGCACCTTACTGTTATTTTCAATGGCGATAATATTCAGACCGAAACGGGAACGGAAATTCATCTCCTGGACCGTCCTGCCTTCCAGCTCGTCGGGAACCAGGAGCTTGGAAATATTAATCTTTTCACTGAGCTGGATAAAGTCCAGCACATGGGAATTTTCCAGGCGGTTGGCCAGCCGGACTGCCATATCCCGCTCCGGAAAGACCACTTCCGCGCCCAGCTTTTCCAGGATGATCCCATGAGCCTCACTGGTGGCCTTGGCAATGACCGTGGGAATCCCCAGGCTCACCAGATTTAAAGTGGTCAGAATGGAAACATCCATATGCTCCGCTATACATACTATGGCTATATCACAGTTCTGTATCCCGGTCTCCATCAATGCATTTTTTTCCAGACTGCTGACCACGATGGCGTTTTCCGTCATCTCGCGCATCTCACGGACCTTTTCCTCGTCTTTATCGATCACCATGAAATCCGCGCCGATCTTGGCCAGTTCCGTAGCCAGGGCGTAGCCGAACCGTCCCAGCCCTACGATCCCGTATGTCAGTTTATCGCTCTTCTTTTTATGATACATCATATTCCTCCTATAATCAACCAATTGCAATATTTCCTTCCGCATAGCTGGTGTGCTTGTCCTTGGTAAAATACCAGAGCGAAGCGACGGTCACCGGCCCAAGGCGTCCGATATACATGATGATGATGGATAAAAGCTTGCTCCCATCGCTCAAGCCGGGAGTGATCCCGGTGGAGAGGCCGACGGTGCCGAAGGCGCTGGTCACCTCAAAAAGCGCGTCCATCAGAGAAATATCCGGCTCCATGACCAGCATCAGATACGTCCCCGTGAAGACCACCATGGCCGCCAGGATGGCTACCGTGGCCGCCTTTCGGAACGCCTGCTTGGGGATCGCGAAATGAAACGCCTTCTCCGGCTTGTTGGTGGCCGCCGATTTGATCCCCTGCAGGATCACGAAAAAGGTGCTGGTCTTGATACCGCCTCCTGTAGAGCCCGGCGATGCTCCGATGAACATCAGCGCCGTCAGGATCAAAAGAGCTGGCGTCCCGAATTCTCCCAGCGGATACGTCGAAAAGCCGGCCGTCCTGGCGGATACGCTGTGGAAAAAGGCTCCCATCCAGCTTACGTCCTCCGTAGCCTTTATAAGCACGCCGCCGGCAATGATCAGCGTTACGCTGACGGAAATGACTACCCTGGCGTGCATGGACAGCTTTTTCCACCGGAACCTCTTGGTCCATACCTCCCGGATCACCAGGAAGCCGATCCCGCCGAAAAAGATCAGTCCGCAGGTGACCAGATTCAGCATGACATTATCCTGATATGGGATCAGATTCTGGAAATTTCCCAATATATCAAAACCGGAATTATTGAACGCCGCCACCGAATGGAACAAACTGATGCCCGCCGCCCTGAGGGGTGAATAATCCTGTACAAACACCGTAAAGCTCAGGATGGCGCCGGACAGCTCGAAGATCAGCGTCGTCAAAAAGATGCTCTTGACAAACCGGACCAGTCCTCTCCCGGAATCCAGGTTCATGGCCTCCCGGATCAGCGTCCTCCCCTTCAGATTGATCTTCCTGCCGATGGCCACGATGATCCCGGCTCCCACCGCCGTAACTCCCAGACCTCCGATCTGGATCAGCGCCCCCAGCACAAACTGCCCGAAGGCCGTAAAGCTGTCTCCCGCGTCAATGGCCACCAGCCCCGTGACACAGACCGCGCTGGTAGACGTATAAAGCGAATCTATGTACCGGACTGTGACGCCGTCCTTGACGCTGCACGGCAGCACCAGAAGGATCGAGCCAATAAAGATCACCAGAGCGAATCCCAGAGCAATGATCCGCCCCGGAGACAGCTTCTTTATATAACGTATCATTTCGCACCTCACTCCTGTTCTTCCTGCATCCGGTACCCGACACCCAGTTCATTGAAGATGTACTTGCCAAGTCCCGGTTTCGCACCGAACTTTTTCCGGATATTGGCCATATTGACCTGAAGCCTTTTGACGCAGCCGGGATCGGTATCCCCCCAGACAGCCCGGATGATGGCCGCGTAAGTGAGGACCTTTCCCGGGTGCTCCGATAAAAAAGCTACGATATTATATTCTGTCTGAGTCAGCTTGACCTCTCTTCCTCCGATGGACACCCGGCGCCCATCGTAGTCGATCTCCAGATCCCCCGCCACAAAACGGCCTCCCGTCTCCGGCCCGTGGCGGCTGCTGCGGATGGCGGCCCGCACCCTGGCCAAAAGCTCCTCCGTCCCGAAGGGCTTCGTCACATAATCATTGGCTCCCGCGTCCAGCGCCTCCACCTTATCCTTTTCATGGGATCTGGCCGACAGTACGATGATCGGCACAGGGGAAGACGCCCGCACCTCCCGGATCAGCTCCTGTCCGTCGATGTCCGGAAGCCCCAGATCCAGGATGATCAGGTCCGGACAGTGGGAGGAGACCATCAGTTTTCCCTGTCCGCATGTACCGGCCGTCAGCACCTGATAGCCGTTGGTCTCCAGGATCGTCCGGACAAAGCTCCGGATATTGGCTTCATCCTCCACCACGAGGATCTTATATCGGTTGTTGCTCATCTGCCGCCTCCTCTGCCTCCAGAGAAAATCCAAACAGCGCTCCGCCGCTCCTTCTGTTCTCCGCCCAGATCCGGCCGCCGTGGGCCCGGACGATGGCCGCGCAGACGGAAAGGCCTATGCCCATATTGTTCTTCCGGCTGTCGGAAAGACCCGGCTTCTTCCCCTGGCTGCCGGAGAAGATCCCCTCCAGCTTTTCCCGGGGGATCCCGCAGCCGTCGTCGAAGATCTCAAAGACCGCTTCCCCGCCGTCTATATGGACGCTCAGGCACAGCTCCGTCATCCCCGAAGCATGCTGTATGGCATTTTCCAAAATATTCGTAAGAACCTGTTCGATCAGGATGGCATCCATCGGGATGCTGACAAAATCCTCCGGGATCTCCACCTGGATCTCCTGGTCTGGATACCGCTTCCGGAACTTCATGAGGACCGTGTCGATCAGCTCCTCCAACACGGTGGGAGTCTTGATCACGCTGACGTTCTGACCGCCTATCCTGGTGACGGAGAGCAGATTCTCCACCATCCGGATCAGCCAGTCCGCGTCCTCCCGGATCTCCCGCAAAAGCTTTTTCTTCTGCTCCCGGGAAAGACGGTCATAATTTTCCAAAACAGCCGAACAGGAGCCGTAAATAGTGGTCAGCGGCGTCCTAAGGTCGTGGGAGACGGCCCGCAGGAGATTGGCCCGCATCTTCTCCCGCTCGCTTTCCGCCCGCATCTTCTCCTGATGCTTTAGCTTCGTCGTCATGGTACTGGTCATGGTGGTCACCGCCAGCATGATCACCGCGGAAACGATGCTTTCCGAAACCATGAAGTTAAATGTAAAATACGGGAATGTAAAGGCAAAATTCACGGCCAGCACACTGACTAAAGAAGCCAGGATCCCAAACCAGTACCCCTGGGTGAAAAAAGATACCAAAAACACCGCCAGAACGAATACCGCCGGGATCAGAGTCTGGTTCTGAAATACATTCTGGATCAAAAGACACAGAACAAAAGAGCCGGCAAGAATCACGCACGACAGGGCCGTCTCCATCAGAATCCGCCGAATTCCCGTCATACCAAAATCCTCCCGCTATTATAGCATTTCTCCGGTTAAGAAACAGTTAAGATTTTCATCCGGAAATTTTTCCAAGTATACTATAGCACAAAACAGGAAAATACAAAACCGCTTTTCCGCAGATTCTCTCTCCTTCTCCATGATTTTCTCTACGCCTCTCCCCGCCCGCATATTTTCCTTGCTCTTCCCCCCGTTTTCTGCTATACTCCCTTTCGGCACTGCCATGTCAAAAAGGGGGAAACTGGTATGAAAAAGAAAACGTATTCGGACCTGGGAAAGGATCCCGTCTTTTCCCTGGTGCTCCATCTGGCGGTCCCCACCATGATCGCCAATTTCGTCAATGTACTCTATAACATCGTAGACAGGATGTATATCGGAAATATTCCCGAAGTGGGCGGTCTGGCCCTGGCAGGCGCCGGCATCTGCGGCCCCATCGTGACTCTGCTGTCTTCCTTCGGCACCCTCATCGGCCTGGGCGGCTCCATCCTCTTTTCCATGCGGCGCGGAGAAAAAAACGACCGGGAGGCCAAAAAGATCCTCTCCAACAGTTTCCTGCTGCTGGCCGCCGTCTCCCTGTGCCTGACCCTTTTGTTCCTGTTCTTAAAGGACCGGCTCCTGATGTGGTTCGGCGCCAGCGAAGCTACGTTTCCCTATGCCAATACTTACATGACCATCTATACCCTGGGCACCTTCTTTGCCTTAATGGCCATCGGCTTAAACTACTTCATCACCTGCCAGGGCTTCGCGGCCGTGGGGATGATGACCGTGCTGGTGGGCGCCGTATCCAACATCATCCTGGATCCGGTGTTCATCTTCGGCTTCCATATGGGAGTGGCGGGCGCGGCTGTGGCCACCGTGCTGTCCCAGATCTTTTCCTGCCTCTTTGCCGTAACCTTCCTCCTGGGGAAACGGGTGCCCATCCGGATCTCCTTTGGGAACTATTCCTGGCCTCTGATGCGCCGGATCTTGTTCTTAGGCCTCTCGCCCTTCCTGATCCTGGCCACGGACAGCGTCATCATGATCGTGCTCAACACCTCGCTCCAGCACTACGGCGGTCCCGGCGAAGGAGATCTTCTGATCGCCGCCGCCGCCATCGTCCAGAGCTGGCTCCTGGTGATCACCTCCCCCATGCTGGGGATCTCCAGCGGCACCCAGGCCATTTTAAGCTACAACTACGGAGCCAGACAGGTGGACCGGATCAAACAGGCGGAAAAGTATATCCTGCTCCTCTGCCTGACCTTCACCACAGTCATGTTCCTCATGTCCTGGCTGATCCCCTCCTATTTTGTGCGGATCTTCACAAAAGATCCGGACCAGCTCAAAACTGCCGTCCGCGGGATCCACATCGCCACCCTGGCCATTATCCCTCTCAGTTTCCAGTACGCCTTTGTGGATGCCTTCACGGCCCTGGGACGCACCAAGACGGCTCTGGCCCTCTCCATGCTCCGGAAGGGGACTTATGTGGCCGCTGTGGTGATCCTGCCGGCCTTCTTCGGAGCCGGGAGCGCCTTCTTCGGAGAACCGGTCTGCGACCTCCTGGGCGCCATCGTCTCCACCACCGTCTTCCTGCTGATCTTCCAGAAGCACCTGGACAAACGGCTGAACGTAGATTTTCTGCCGTAAAACCCTTAAATAAAAGGGGCCGGATGATTCCGGCCCCAATTTTTTTATTCTGCTTTTTTCTTTCTATTTAGTAACGACCAAATTCCAGTTACAAGTGCAAGCATCATCGTAAAAAATAATTTGCTGACTTCCATTTTATCCGCCGTTTCTGGTCTTTCGACTGTCTCCTTCACAGAAGCATTTTCTATGTCCTGTTTAATATCTTCATTTTGCTTTCTATCTGTCTCCATGTTTTCTCCCGCTGCATGGAGCTTCTCTTTTTCCTCATCCCTTTCCGCTTCCCCAGACTCTATATTCTCAATTTTTTCCATCCCACAAATTTCACAACGGGAAATGCCATCTTCATCCAGTTTGTAGATATGTTCCATCATGGGAATTTCTACACTTTCCTTTGTGGCCCCGCAGCGGATGCAATGGTGAGATTTTCTTCCAGGTTCTGTACAGGAAGCCTGCTTATCAACTGTCCATTTCTGCTCCCACTCATGTCCCAACGCAGGGATCTCTTCTTCTTTTTTGTCTTTGCACCCGACACAAACGCTTACTTGCTTTCCCGGTTCGGTACAACTAGGTTCTTTTACAATTTCCGTAACCTGATAAGAATGTGTTATGATAATTTCACAAGAGGCCTTCAGTCCATTCTCTGAAACTGCAGTAACCTGAGTCGTCCCCTCATTTACTGCAGTTAGAACGCCATTTTCATAAGTTGCAATTTCCGGATCTTTCACGGAAACCGTAACCTTATGAAATGCATCCTCCGGTGTAAGGACAGGCTCCAGTTCCATGGATTGTCCTACGGGAAGAGTATACTGTTCCTCTGAAAATGCAAGAGCTTCCAAAGGATTTATTACGGTATAATTCAAACCGTTCGCCTTACAGTACTGCTCCCCAACAGAGCCCCGGTAGACATAGATCATATCCATCCCAGAAAAGGCATCGTCACCAATGGATGTAACACTGGCAGGAATCACAACACTTTCCAAATTTGTAAAAGGAGAGAATGCACTTTGTCCGATACTGATAACCCCCTCTGGAATTATCAGACGCTCCGTCATAAAACAACCTGTAAATGCAAAATCCCCAATCTGCTTAATTCCTTTTGGAATGATAATTTCTCGAAACGCATAATAGCATGAAGAAAAAGTCCTTTCCCCTATATTACCTACAATTCCATCAGGAATTCCCGTTTCCAATTTTAAATTAGTACATCCATTGAATGCATATTCCCCTATACTAGTCAACCCTATTGGAAGAGCAACTTCCCCTAGCGACCGGCACCCATTAAAAGCATGGTTCTCAATGACTGTTACCGTTTCTGGGATATTAATTATCCTTAAATTTTCGCACCCTTCAAATGCAGAAACTTCAATCACTGTTACTCCATCAGGAATCTTAATTTCCTCCAATTTTTTACAAAATCGAAAAGCATAGCGGCTTATCGAATCCATCTTTTCTGGCATCTGTACTTCTGCCAATTCTGAGCAACCAGCAAACACCCCACTCCCCAATCTATACATTTTCTGTGGAAGAATAAGTTTTTCTATATTTTTAAAAGAACAGTGCGTAGAATCAAATCCAGATCCATCCAGGCTTTGAATTCCCTCCATTACTCTCAATTCAATTACTTTCTCTCGTATCTCTTCCGAAATCATGGCAATATCCACATAACCATTTCCAGAAATCTCCATCCGCCCGTTTTCATCCAATGTATATCTCCAATTTCTAAAATCTTCAGATATTTCTCCTCCATCTTCTTTGGCAGAAAGAGTCAAAGGCTGATTCCATAAAGATATTACACCGATTCCCATTACAATACAAAGAATTGCCATCAGGGGGATCCATTTTTTACGTCTCATAACTGCTGCTCCTTTTTTATTTTATACTACTACTATAACTTCTTATAGTCAATATTAAATTCTATTAGTATTTTTATTATTGTTATATATAATCTAGCAGATAACTTCTCCCATGTCCTAAGCAATCAGTTAAAAAGACTCCCAAGCCGACATATGTCAGCCTGAGAGTCTTTCATCTGCTATATATTCTATTTTATTAATCCCGTACCTTGATATGGACTTCCCTGAGCTGCTGCTCGGTCACCTCGCCGGGCGCGCCGCACATCAGATCCTGGGCGGTGCCGCTCATGGGGAAGGCGATGACCTCGCGGATGTTCTCCTCCTCCCGCAGGAGCATGATCATCCGGTCCACGCCGGGAGCCATGCCCGCGTGGGGCGGCGCGCCGAACTGGAAGGCCTGATACAGGGCCCCGAACTTGGCCTTCAGGGTCTCCTCGTCGTATCCCGCGATCTCAAAAGCCTTCACCATGATATCCATATCGTGGTTGCGGACGGCGCCGGAGGACAGCTCCACGCCGTTGCAGACGATGTCGTACTGATAAGCCAGGATGTCCAGAGGGTCCTTGGTATTCAGGGCCTCCAGGCCGCCCTGGGGCATGGAGAAGGGATTGTGGGTAAAGCCGATCTTCTTGGTCTCCTCATCCAGCTCATACATGGGGAAATCGTTGACATAGCAGAACCGGAAGGCGTTCTTCTCCACCAGATCCAGCCTTGCTCCCAGCTCGTTCCGGATCTGTCCCGCGTACCGGGAGGCCTTCTCCTCCGTGTCGGCGATGAAGAAGATCACATCTCCGGCCTCCAGGGAAGCGGTCTCCCTCAGCTCGCCCTTCATTTCCTCCGGGATGAACTTGTCGATGGGTCCCTTATAGGACAGATCTTCCTTTACCTCCAGGTATCCCAGACCGCCCATGCCGATGGACTGGGCAAATTTCAGGAGCTTTTCGTGGAAGCCCTTGGACAGCTGGGCATGGACCTTCAGCGCCCGGACCGTCTTCTTATGGAAGGGCTTGAAGGTGCACCTCTGGAAGAACTCCGTCACATCCATGATCCTTAAGGGGTTGCGCAGATCCGGCTTATCGGTGCCGAACTGCGTCATGGCTTCCTTATAGCTGTATACCGGATAAGGAGCCTCCGTAATGGCGTATCCCTCCGGCGCGAACTTCTTGAACGTCTCAGTCAGGATCTCTTCGCCGGCCCGGAACACGTCTTCCTGATCGGCAAAGCTCATCTCAAAATCCAGCTGGTAAAACTCACCCGGAGACCGGTCCGCCCTGGCGTCCTCATCCCGGAAGCAGGGAGCGATCTGGAAATACTTGTCAATGCCGGACACCATCAAAAGCTGCTTGTACTGCTGAGGCGCCTGGGGCAGGGCATAGAACTTGCCCTTGTATTTCCTGGAAGGTACGATATAGTCTCTGGCGCCTTCCGGAGAAGACGCGCACAGGATCGGAGTCTGGATCTCCACAAAGCCCATCTCCGTCATCTTCTGCCGGAGGAAGCTTATCACCTGGGAACGGAACAGGATGTTGTCCCGCACTTTATGGTTCCGGATGTCCAGATAGCGGTATTTTAACCGCACGTCCTCCCGGATCTCCTTGGAAGTGGTCACCTCGAAGGGCAGATCCCGGTATACCTTGCCCAGCACCGTGATCCGGTGGGCCTCCAGCTCAATGGTCCCCGTGGGGATCTTGGGATTGTAAGTCTCCTCATCCCTGTGCTCCATGAGGCCTTCCACGGAAATACACTCTTCCTTGCGGATCCCCTTTAAAAGCTCCGTATCCCGGAGCACCACCTGCATCACTCCGTACATATCCCGCAGATCCAGGAAGGACACGCCTCCGTGATCCCGGATATTCTCCACCCATCCGGCCAGGGTGAGCTCGCTGCCCACATCTCCTTCGCTTACCTGGCCGATATTTTTGGTGCGGTATCTCTCTGCCATGCTCGTTCTCCTTTCCAAACTGCTCCGCTCTGCCGTCCGGAGCTCTCCCTCTCGTTTCGCCGAAAGCAGGTTCCATGGGACATACAGGGAGCAAAAGCGCCCTGGCGCCCCGCAGGATTTTTTTCCGCAGCAAACGCGTAAACCTGCCGCGCAGGATCCTCCGCCTGCGGCGGGCCGCATAAGCGGCAGGATCCCTCTCCGCCTCAGTGCGCTCCCACGGAGTGTTTCTGCTCTATGGAAACGAAGTTTCCTATAGAATAAAAAGAGCTGCCCATCCATAGGGATCCCCATGGGATCCTTCAGGACGAACAGCTTTCATGTCCGCGGTGCCACCTGACTTACTGTCACAGACAGTCCCCTCAGTACCGGTTCACGCCCGGCCGTCGGCGCCCCTACTGCCCGGTCTCCCGGGGTTCAGTTTGCAGCTCTTGAGTGTTATTCATACGGATTCACTCTGCGGGGTTCCCACTGTCTCCCGCTCACTGGAAGCGATAATCCGCACTACTTCTCTCCGTCATCGCTTTTCTCTAGGGTATTTTAAACTAGAAGCCTGCGTTTGTCAATTCTATTTTTCCCGTTTTTCCTTCCGGCTATTCCGTTCCCGCTCATCCAGCCTGCCTCCCCAGAGGTAGTAGTCCGTCTCTTTTACGACGGTTTTCTGAAGGAGCAGCAGGCAGACCAGATTGGGGACCGCCATGAGCCCGTTGAACAGATCCGACAGCTTCCAGATGACCTCCATGGACGCCGCCGCCCCGGCAAACACCGCGGCCAGGTAGCACAGCCTGTAGAAACGGAGGCTCTCCTTTCCAAAGAGATACACCGCCGCCCTCTCTCCGTAAAAACTCCATCCCAGGATGGTAGCGAAGGCAAACACCACCAGGGAGACGGCAAAGATCACATGGCCGTACCGGTCCATGAGCCCGAAGGACTGCTCTGCCAGCTCCCCGCCGGACAGGCCCGCGAAAAGCTCCGGAGCGTGGAGCATGGAGGAGACGACGACCAGGCCGGTCACGGCACAGAATACCACCGTATCCCAGAACGTCCCGGTCATGGACACCAGCGCCTGGCGCACCGGATTCCGGCTCCTGGCTCCTGCCGCCGCCATGGGCGCGGTCCCCAGTCCCGACTCATCGGAAAAAAGTCCTCTGGCGATGCCCTGACGGGCCGCCTGCATGACGGTGCTCCCGACGAATCCCCCCGCCGCCGCCCGGGAGGTGAAGGCTGAGCGGACAATGAGCTCCAGGGTTTCCAGCAGAAAATCCCGGTTGATCCAGAGGAGAGCCAGGCTCCCGCCCAGATAAAAGACCGCCATAAAAGGGATCAGCTTCTCGCAGACCTTTCCCACAGCCCTGGCCCCGCCCAGGATCACCAGGGCCGCCAGCGCCGTCAGGATCATGCCGGTCACAGCCGGCTTCACATGAAAAGCCGTCTCCATGACGCTGCTTATGGCGTTGGCCTGGACGCTGGAACCGGTCCCAAAGGCGGCCAACGCCGCGAAGAGAGCGAAGACCGCCGCCAGGAAGCGGCGGCCCAGCACATTCTCCATCACATACATGGGACCTCCCGTATAAGTCCCGTCCTGTTCCCGCACCCGGTATTTGACTGAGAGGAGCGATTCCGCGTACTTGGTGGCCATTCCCAGAAGCCCTGTCAGCCAGCACCAGAAAACGGCGCCGGGGCCTCCCATGGCCACGGCCATGGAGACCCCGATGATATTCCCGGTCCCCAGAGTGGCCGCCAGCGCCGTGGCCAGAGCGCCGAACTGGCTCATTTCTCCTTCGCTCCCCTCATCCTCCGTCACCGAAAGGCGCAAGGCCGTGAAAAGTTTCCTCTGAGGTACTTTCAGCCGTATGGTAAAGAGCAGATGGGTCCCCAGGAGGAGGACCATCATCGGAAGTCCCCACACCACCTGGTTCCCCAGGGATAAGATTCTGTCCATGGGACAGTATATGCGGCCTGTTTCCTCCTTATGCCGCCTACCGGACGATCCTGTAATAAGCCCTGGCTGTCAGCCGGTATACAGCCAGATAGAAAAGGGCGAACACGCCGATGGTCCCGGCCGTGCACAGGGCAAAGAGACGGACATTGGTCATGCTGAGGGCGGACAGCACCCGCGTGATGAAGGGAAAGGCAAAGGCCACATGGATCCCCGCTCCTATGAGAGGCAGGAAAAACACCGTCAGCACCTGGGAGTGGATGGACCGGAGGATCTCCCGGCGGCTCATCCCCACTTTCTTCAGGATCTCATACCGCTCCTTATCCTCGTATCCTTCTGAGATCTGTTTATAATAGATGATCAGCACCGTGGCCATCACGAACAGGAGGCCCAAAAAGATCCCGATGAAGAACAGGCCGCCGAACAGACTGTAGCTGGACTCCTCTCCCTCTGCCTCGCAGTCCACAGAAAGGTCCAGGCCTGCGCCGCCGTCCTGGGGCGCTCCCGCCAGAGAATGGTTCAGACGGTTCCCGAATGCAGTCTGGGCTTCCGTACCCGCTGCCTCCAGGTCAAAACCGAAGACATAGTCCGGAGAAGAGGCATTTTCCCCGTAAGCCTCCGCCTGGAGGCGGTTCCACTCCTCAAAGACTGCCTCATCCTTCACCACTGCCAGCACATTCTCCGCCCCTCCGAAGGAAATGCCGATCTCATCCAGGATGTTTTCCGCCGGACTTTTTACCGGATACTCCTGCCCGAAGATCTCGATGGAGGCCGGGCCTTCTCCCCTCTTCCAGAAGAGGATCTCTCCGTCCTCCAGGACATGTTCCTGTCCGGTCAGCCGGTCATAGTCCTCCAGCGTCATCACATAGACCTGCCGCAGCCGGTTCATATCCATCAGATCTCCCGAATCTCCCAGCTCATAAACGTTTCCCCGCTCCACAGCGGAAAAGGACGTATACCGATAGGACAGCTCATGGGAAGCCGAGAGTCCCATCTCCTCCAAAAGGCTTCCTGTCCTGGCCCGTATGGTCTCCTCATCCACCTCTGAATAGCTGCCGGAAGTGATCATGATCTGCCTGGGATAGCGCAGATCCATCATATCCTGGATCCCCCAATAGAGGCAGAGGCTGGAGGACACCATGACCAGCACCATCGTGGACAGGATGCAGATATTGGCCAGTCCCACGGCATTCTGCTTCATCCGGTAGAGCATCCCCGACACGGAGATGAAATGCTCCGCCTTATAGTAATACCGCTTCCTTCTGCGGAGCAGCTTCAAAAGGGCGATGCTTCCGGCCGTAAACAGGCAGTACGTGCCGATGATCACCAGAAAGACCGCTCCGAAAAACATGGCCACCGCCGCGATGGGATTCTTAATAGTGACTGCCATATAGTATCCGGCTCCCAGCGTAAGGACGCCTGTCAGGACCAGAAGCCGCCTGGTCTTCGGCTCCCGCTCTCCGGCCCTCCCCTCCTGCATGAGCTCCATGGGACTCTTAAAGGAGATCTGCCGGACTCCGTTCAGGAACATGAACAGGAAGATCACCAGAAACAGGATACAGGTATCCCGGACCGCCCCCGGTGAGATCCGGAACGAAAGAGGGCTCTCCACACCCAGCAGACGGACGATCACCAGGAACAAAAGCCGGTTGAACAAAAGCCCCAGGCCCAGTCCGAATACCAGAGTCAGAAAAGCTGTATCCACCGTCTCGCAGAAGATTACGCGTCCAAGGTGCCGCTTTTCCATCCCCAGGATATTGTAAAGGGCAAACTCCTTTTTCCTCCTCTTCATCAGGAAGCTGTTGGTATAAAACAGGAAGATCACGGCAAAAAGCGCCGTTACATGGGTCCCCATCCCCAGGGAATAGGCGACGGTGCTGCCTCCCATCACCTGGGACAGTCCCGGATTATCCGCCAGAGAATGGATCATAAAATACATGGCGGCCGTGATCACACAGGTCAGGATGTAGGGAAGATACATCCTGCTGTTTTTCTGGATATTGGCCGCCGCCATCTTCGGATAGAAAAAGATCCCTCTACGCATGGCGGCCACCGCCTGTCGCGATCATGGTGAGGGTGTCGGAGATCTTCCCGAAAAACTGGTCCGGCGTATCTTTCCCTCTGTAAAGCTGATGATAGACCTCCCCATCCTTGATGAACAGCACACGTCTGGCCTGGCTGGCCGCCTTCACGCTGTGAGTGACCATCAGGATGGTCTGTCCGCAGTCATTGAGCGCCTGGAACAGCTCCAGCAAGCTGTCGGAAGCCCTGGAATCCAGAGCTCCCGTAGGCTCGTCGGCCAAAAGCAGCTCCGGATCCGTGATGACGGCTCTGGCCACCGCCGCTCTCTGCTTCTGTCCGCCGGAGACCTCATAGGGATATTTGGAGAGGATCTCCCCGATCCCCAGCCTGCCGGCAATGGCCTGGAGCTTCTGCTCCATCTCCCTGTAGCCTTCCCCCGAAAGCACCAGAGGCAGGAAGATATTGTCCCGGATGGAAAACGTATCCAGAAGATTGAACTCCTGGAAGACAAAACCCAGGCTGCTTCTCCTGAACTGGGCCAGCTCCCGCTCCGGGATCTTCGTGATCTCCTTTCCGTCCAGATACACCTCTCCTCCCGTAGGCCGGTCCAGAGCCGCCAGGATATTTAAGAGCGTCGTTTTCCCGGATCCGGACTCTCCCATGATGGCCGTATATTCGCCTCTTTCCACAGAAAAATTCACATTCCGCAGAGCCTCCACCTGGTTCCCGCCGAACCTGGTGGTGTAGATCTTCTTCAAATGCCTTACGTCCAGCATTGCCATTTTCTTAATCTCCTTTCTGCCGCAGCCCGCCGGACTGCTTTTCTGTGGACATTATACAAAAAGGGAAAATGTCCTGCCATTTCCATGGCTTACATTTTCCCCTCCAACCTTACAAAATGGAAAGCTTACTCAAACCGGACGGACGCGCTGGAAAGGCCCAGCCGCACCCTGGTCCCCGCTCCCGGTTCAGAATCTATGCTCAGGGTATGAGACAGCTTCCCGCAGATCTCCCGGCACAGATAGAGGCCCAGCCCGGTGGCCGTCTTGTCCAGCCGCCCGTTACCTCCGGTGAAGCCCCGCTCCCAGATCCTGGGCAGATCCTCAGGTCCGATGCCTATGCCCGTATCCTCGATGACCAGAGTATCCGGCTCCTCCAGATAGATCCGGATGCTGCCCTCCTTGGTGTATTTGACCGCATTGGAAAGAAGCTGCTCCAGGACGAAGGACAGCCATTTCTCATCGGTCAGCACACGGCAGTCCATGGGCGCATATTCCAGAGAGAGCTTTTTCCGGATAAATAAGGGCGCAAACTTCCGCACCGCCTGCCTTACCAGCCCGTCCAGGTCGCATCTGCGGATCACAAGATCCGTCGTATCCCCGGAGAGCCGCAGATAGGAAAGCACCATCCCCACATACTGCTCGATGGAAAACACCTCGGAAAGGGCCTCCCTGTCATGGGCCGTATCTTCCGAGAGGATCAGCCGCAGAGCCGCGATGGGCGTCTTGATCTGATGGACCCAGAGCGTGAAGTAATCCATGGTCTCCTGCCGCTCCCCAAGGTCCTTCTCCAAAAGCCGGTTCCTCTCCTCAAATTCCCCGGCCGTCAGTCTGGCCCACTCCTTTTCTATGGAAGTCTCCGGCTCCGGAAGCTCCGAAAGATCTGCCAGAGGCTTTTTCCCCAGACGGCGCAGCTTTGCCATCCGCCTCCCATACCGGGCCGCGCTCAGGATCCCGGCCGCCAGGCAGATGGCCGCGCAGAGCAGGAATCCATATCCGGCCGCCCGGACCGGCACCTGCTCCAGCCAGAAGACCAGAGCGAAGACGCCGGCGCAGCAAAGGAGCAGAAGCCAGGATCTCCAATGGTCCTTCCAATATTCCAGCCACATATCTATTCCCTCTCGATCCGGTATCCAAGCCCCTTTTTGGTGATGATGAAATCCGTGAGCCCCGCCTCCGAAAGCTTCTTCCTGAGACGGGTGACATTGACCGTCAAGGTGTTGTCATCCACATAGGAGTCCGTCTCCCAGAGCCGGTTCATCAGCGCCTCTCTGCTGACAGTCTTGCCCTTATTCTCCATCAAGGTCTTTAAGATCCTGTATTCATTCTTGGTCAGCTCCAGCCGTTCCCCGTCCACATACAGGGAACCCGCATCCAGATCCAGCACCGCTCCCATATGCTCCAGGGTCTCCGCGGGGCCGCCGAAATCATAGGTGCGCCGCAGGACCGCCTGCACCTTGGCCGTCAGCACCTCCAGACTGAAGGGCTTCACCACAAAATCATCCCCGCCCACATTCATGGCCATGACGATGTTCATATTGTCGGCGGCGGAAGAAATAAAGATGATGGGGACCCTGGACACCTTCCGGATCTCCTGGCACCAGTGGTAGCCGTTGAAGAACGGAAGGCTGAGGTCCATTAAGACCAGATGGGGCTTCCAGGCCAGAAACTCCTCCGCCACGCGCCGGAAATCCCGGACCGTATACGTCTCCATGCCCCAGCTCTCCAGATGTCTCCCTATGGCCGCTCCGATCACCTCATCATCCTCCACGATCATGATCCGGTACATCCCGCGTCCTCCTCTCTGCTGCCCTCGTCCCGGCCGGCAGACCGATGCCTCTATATGGGAAGATCACGCGGGATGCCGGATCCCGCGTGATCTTTTGTATCTCTTTTCCGGCTCCGCCGGAGAAATCCGTCCTTAGTGGCGGAAATGCCTCATGCCCGTAAACACCATGGCGATCCCGTACTCATTGCACTTGTCAATGGAAAGCTGGTCTCTCATGGCTCCGCCGGGCTGGATGATGGCCGTGATGCCTGCTTCATGGGCCGCTTCCACACAGTCGGGGAAGGGGAAGAACGCATCCGAAGCCATGACCGCGCCCTTGGTGGCGTCGGGGCCGATCAGCTCTGCCGCATGCTCGGCGGACTGCTTGGCCGCCCAGATCCTGTTCACCTGCCCGGGCCCAATGCCCACGGACTGCTTGTCCTTGGCCAGGGCAATGCCGTTGGACTTCACATATTTCACCATCTTCCAGGCAAACATCAGATCTTCCATTTCCTGATCGGTGGGCTTTCTGTCCGTCACCACTTTCACCTCGTCGCCCACCAGCTTATTGTCGATGCCCTGTACGATCAGGCCGCCGTTGACCTTCTTGAAGTCCAGGGCGTTCTCCCTCTGGGGAACGGTGATATCCTGGATCCGCAGCACGCGGACGTTCTTCTTCTCACAGAGGATGTCCAGGGCTTCCTTCTCATAGGAAGGCGCCATGATGACTTCCAGGAATACTTCCTTCATCTTGGCCGCCATGGGAGCGGTCACTTCCCGGTTTACGGCCACGATGCCGCCGAAGATGGAGACCTTGTCCGCCCCGTAAGCCTTGTCCCATGCTTCCTCGATGGTGGCGGCGCTGCCTACGCCGCAGGGGTTGCCGTGCTTGCTGGCCACCACCGTAGGCTCGTCAAATTCCTTTAAGAGCTCCAGCGCGCCGTTGGCGTCGTTGATATTGTTGAAGGAGAGCTCCTTGCCGTTTAACTGCTCCGCCGTATCCAGAGTTCCCTTCTTCTTTCCCACTTCCCGGTAGAAGGCGGCCTTCTGATGGGGGTTCTCCCCGTAACGCATATCCTGTACCTTCTCAAAGGTCATGGTGAGGGTCTCCGGAAGGCTCTCATCCTTCCTCTCGGCCTTCAGATAATCGGCGATCATGGTATCGTAATTGGAAGTATGCATGAACACCTTCTGCATCAGATAGAACTTGGTGTCCAGGGAAACCTCCTCGTCCGCCTTCAGCTCGGAGAGCACCTTCTCATAATCGGCAGGATCCACCACCACGGCCACATCCTGGTAATTCTTGGCCGCTGCCCGCAGCATGGTGGGGCCTCCGATGTCGATATTCTCCACGGCGTCCTCGCGGGTCACGCCGTCTTTCATGATGGTGGCCTTAAACGGATACAGGTTCACGATGACCATATCGATGGGCTGGATATGGAGCTCTTCCAGCTGCTTCATATGATCCGGATTGGACCGCATGGCCAAAAGGCCCGCATGGACCACGGGATGGAGAGTCTTCACCCGTCCGTCCAGGCACTCCGGAAATCCGGTCAGTTCAGAGACCTCGATGGCCTCGATGCCCGCTTCTTTCAGTTTCTTGTAGGTGCCGCCCGTGGAAATGATCTCGACGCCGAGACCTGTAAGCTCCTTCGCCAGCTCCACGATCCCAGTCTTGTCCGATACGCTGATCAATGCTCTCATAGGATACTCCTTTCACAAAAGAAAACGCCTGGGTAACCCTAAGTCCCTCAGGCTGCCCAGGCGGTCGGCTCCTCTAAGATGCCGTGCTCCCTGTAGGTACTCCTACTCTCCGCCAGTTGCACGGCCTGTCGTTTCCCTTAGATATTACAATAAAAACAAGTTCTTGACAACCCCTTTCATTGACATTTTTCCTGAGGCTGATATACTTTTCTTAAAAGAATATGACAACAGGAGGGATTCAAATGGTAACGGTAACACTTGGCCAGACCGGCATCACCGTCAACAAGAACGGCTTCGGCGCCCTGCCCATCCAGCGGATCTCCAAGGAAGAGGCGGCCCGTCTTCTCCGCAAGGCCTATGAGAACGGCATCACCTTTTTCGACACCGCCAGGGCCTACTCCGACAGTGAGGAAAAGCTGGGATATGCCTTTTCAGGGATCCGGGAAAAGCTCTACATCTCCACAAAGACCATGTCCACCGACGTGGACGGTTTCTGGAATGACCTCCACACCAGCCTGAAAAATCTTCAGACCGATCATGTGGATATTTTGCAGTTCCACAACCCGTCCTTCTGTCCCAAACCGGGCGACGGCACCGGTCTCTATGAGGCCATGGAAGAGGCAAAGAAACAGGGGAAGATCCGCCACATCGGCATCACCAACCACCGTCTGAATGTGGCCATGGAGGCCATCGAATCCGGTCTCTATGAGACTCTCCAGTTCCCCTTCTGCTACCTGGCCACGGAAAAGGACATCGCCCTGGTCCGGGCCTGCAAGGAACATAATATGGGCTTCATCGCCATGAAGGCTCTGTCCGGCGGCCTCATCAACAATTCCGCCGCCGCCTACGCCTTTGAGGCCCAATACGACAACGTGCTTCCCATCTGGGGCGTACAGAAGGAATCGGAGCTGGACGAATTTCTCTCTTACATCACCAATCCTCCGTCCATGACTCCAGAGCTGTACGCCTTCATCGAAAAGGAAAAGAAGGAGCTGTCCGGCAGCTTCTGCCGTGGCTGCGGCTACTGTATGCCCACATGTCCCGCGGGGATCGAGATCAACAACTGCGCCAGGATGTCTCTCATGCTGAGGAGGGCTCCCTCGGAGGCATGGCTGACTCCGGAGGTCCAGGCCAAGATGGCGAAGATCGAGGACTGCATCCACTGCGGCGCCTGCACCGAACACTGTCCCTACGGACTGGATACACCGGCGCTCCTGGAGGAAAATTACAAGGACTATAAGGAGATCCTGGCAGGAAAGCCCCTGTAACGCTCCCGGTCCTTCATATGGAAACGGAAAGGGCCCTGCCTCCTGTGACGGAGGCAGGGCCCTTATCCTGTATCTGCTCCATGAGCCGCCGCAGGGCTCCAGATCATCCAAACCTCTTCTTCTCTTCCTCAGCCATCCTTCTGTAACGTTCCATGATCCGCTCTGTGATTTCCCTCTGTTCAAATACCCGCTCTCCCAGTCTGTGAAGGGGCATGACTCCAATCAGAGAGTTGGTCAGAAAAGCCTCCTCCGCCTCCGTCACATCCTCCGGAAACAGCACCTCCTCCGAAGCGAATCCGTGCTCCAAAAGCTTTTCCCGCACGATCCCCGGCAAAAGCCCGCAGCTAAGGGCCGGCGTCACGACGCTGCCGTCCCTCCTCACCAGAAAGAGATTGGAAACGGTCCCCTCCGAAAGCTCTCCCCGTTCATTGAGAAAGACCGCCTCCCCGGCCCCCTTCTCCCCGGCCGTTCGTTTTTCCAGGATGCAGTCCCCGTAGTTCAGGGATTTGATATAGGTGAGTGGAGATGTGGAATTTCTCCGCGCCCCGGCGTAGACTGCCGTCATGCCCTGTCTGTATTGGGCGCTCCCATAGGGATTCTCCCGTTTTTCCGTCAGATGGTTTTTTTCCGACAGGATCAGCTTGACTGCTCCGCGGTCCATGCCCGCCGCCATCTGACGCGCTGCCTCCCATTCTCTCCCGGCGTCCATGGAAAGCCCCAGTCCGGCGGCGCCCCGTTCCATCCTGGCCAGATGCTCCCGCAGGAAAAGAGGCCGCCCATCCTCCACGGCAATGGTCTCAAACACGCCGAGCCCGAAATAATATCCTCCGTCCGCTGTGATCTCCATGGCGCCTCCTCATCCCAGAGCCCGGACCAGGGCCAGCGCCTTCTGCCAGGTCTCCTCATATTCAAACTCGTTTTCCGACTCGCAGGTGATGCCGCCGCCCACTCCCAGATGATACGCTCCATCTTTATGGACCAGGGTACGGATCACGATGTTGAGGTCGCAGCAGCCGTCCAGGGTGATATATCCCATGGAACCTGTATACAGCCCCCTCTTTTCCCGTTCCAGCTCGTCGATGATCTCCATGGCCCGCCTTTTGGGCGCTCCCGTGATGGAGCCTCCGGGAAACGCTGCCTCCATCAGGTCCATGACGTCCTTCCCTTCCAAAAGCTCCCCGGTCACCGTAGAGACCAGATGGAAGACCGTGGCATATTCCTCTATGGCAAAGAGCTCCGGGACCTTGACCGAATGTTTCCTGCAGACCCGGCTCAAGTCGTTCCGCTCCAGATCCACGATCATCAAAAGCTCGCTCCTGTCCTTCTCCGAAGTCCGCAGCTCCTCCCGCAGCGCGTCGTCCTCCTCCTTGGTCTCTCCCCGTTTTCTGGTGCCCTTTATGGGCCTGGTCTCGATGCTTCCGGCCCGCATCTTCAGGAACCGTTCCGGAGAAGCCGACACCACCTGGAAATCCCCGTATTGGAAATATCCCCCGAAGGGCGAAGGATTTTCCCGCCGCAGCCGCAAAAATACCTCGTAAGGCTCTTTCTCACTCTCCAGAAGCAGCTGCCTGGTCAGATTGGCGATATAAATATCTCCGGCCACGATATAGTCCCGCATCTTCTCCACGGCCCGCAGATACTCCTCTTTTTCGGAATCCGCCGTCACCTTTACCGGATACTCCCGCTTCTCCTCCTCCGGATACGCTGCGGACTGGACGAGGGTCTCCAACCGGGAGAGCGCCTCCTCAGCCGGGCACAGATGCCCTCCCGCCGCCAGGAAGACTTCTCCGGCCTCATGATCCTCTATGATATATTCGTCGTAGAAATTCCAGACTGCCTCCGGGATCAGATCCTCTTCCTCCTCGAACCGGCTGGGTACGCCCTCCCGCCTTCTTCCATAGTCATAGGTGAAATATCCCACCGCTCCGGAGATCATGGGAAGATCCGTGGGATTTTCCTCCCGGTGCTCTTTCAGATACGTTTTCATAAAGTCTTCCAGCCGCTCCTCGGAGGGGACCCCGTTGATATAGAGGCGTTCCTCCTGCCTCAGAGTCAGATACGGCCTCCGCCCGATGATGGAGTAACGGCCCAGCCTGCCATGCAGGGAGGAATCCAGAAAAACAGCCTGATCCTCCTGCCTGAAAAGGCCGAATATCTGCCAGGCCGGCTTATACTGCCCAAGCTTTTTGATCACAGTCTTCCCCATGCCATACTCCTTTCCTCCATGCTCCGCAGATCCGCACAAAATTTTTCAAAAGCTCATGGCCGTACTCCGTCAGCACGGCTTCCGGATGGAACTGGACTCCGTAGACCGGCTCTGTCCGGTGGGACAGGGCCATGACCGCCCCGTCGCTGCTCCTGGCATCCACCCGGAGCGCGTCAGGCAGGCCGGAATCGGACACCACCAGGGAATGGTAGCGGGTAACTGTATACGTCTCCGGGAGCCCCGCGAAAAGACCGGTTCCGTTATTCCGGATCACAGAAACCTTCCCATGGACAGGCCTCTCTCCTCTCCGGACCCTGGCTCCATACACATGGCCGATGATCTGATGGCCCAGGCAGACCCCCAGGATCGGGATCCGTCCGGCAAACTGCTCCACTGCCTGACAGGAGAGGGCGGATCCTTCCGGCCTTCCCGGCCCCGGTGAGATCAAAAGGCCCGAAAGCCTGCCTGCATCCAGCAGCTCCCGGATCTTTCGGAGCGTGATCCTGTCGCTCCTCTCCACCAGCACCTCCTCTCCCAGCTCTCTCAGATACGCGTACAGATTGTACACAAAGGAATCGTAGTTATCGATCATCAAATACATGAAAAATCTCCTTTAGAATAAAAAAACCGGAAGCGGACATCCGGCTTTCGCCGCATATCTGCTTCCGGCAGTCTTCTTTCCCATGGCTCCGCCCAAGCGAACCGTGAAAAAGGCACACCTTCTTATAATACTTTTGATAAAAATTCCTGAAGCCTCGCATCCTTTGGATGGTCAAAGAATTCCTTCGGCGTATTCTGCTCCACGATCCTGCCCTCATCCATGAAGAGGACACGGGAGCCCACTTCCCTGGCGAATCCCATCTCATGGGTCACCACGATCATGGTCATGCCGGCGTCCGCCAGCTGCTTCATGAAGTCCAGCACCTCCCGGACCATCTCCGGATCCAGGGCCGAAGTGGGCTCGTCGAAGAGCATCACATCGGGATTCATGGCCAGCGCCCGGACGATGGCGATCCTCTGTTTCTGTCCGCCGGAGAGCTGGGAAGGATACTGGTCCGCCTTTTCCAAAAGGCCCACCTTCTCCAGAAGCTCATTGGCCCGCGCATCGGCCTGTTCCTTGGTCATCAGTCCCAGCTTGACAGGCGCCAGGGTGATATTCTTCCGGACCGTCAGGTGCGGAAACAGATTGAAATGCTGGAATACCATCCCCATCTTCTGCCGCAGCTTGTTGAGTTCCTTTCCGGAGGCG
Organism: Candidatus Paralachnospira avium; assembly: GCA_904420245.1. GTDB lineage: Bacteria > Bacillota > Clostridia > Lachnospirales > Lachnospiraceae > Lientehia > Lientehia avium. Next base: position 2,682 of record CAJFUL010000025.1, on the reverse strand, counting down.
TGGGTGATGTCCTGGCCCTCCATCAGGATCGTCCCCTCCGTGGGGATCTCCAGCAGGTTCAGGCACCGGAGGAACGTACTCTTTCCGGAACCGGAGGGACCGATGATGACCACCTTTTCCCCCTTCTGGATATGCTCGTCGATGCCGCAGAGCACCTGCTTATCCTCGAAGGACTTATGTAGATTCTTAACGTCGATCACTCTTTGCCAGCCTCCTTTCAAACATACCCAGAAGCTTGGTGAGGATGATGACCACCACCAGATACATGACCGCCGCGATGATCAGAGGCGTCAGGTAGTCATAATTGCTGCTGCCCACGTTCCTGGCCACCTGGGTCACGTCCCGGATGGCAATGCCGCCCATGATGGCGGTCTCCTTGATGAGGACGATGAATTCATTGCCCAGGGCCGGAAGGATATTCTTGACAGCCTGGGGCATGATGATGGACTTCATGGTCTGGGCCTGGGAAAGCCCCAGGGAACGGCCCGCCTCGGTCTGTCCCCGGTCCACCGCCTCGATGCCGGCCCGGATGATCTCCGCCACATAGGCGCTGGAGTTGATGCCGAAGCAGATGACTCCGGCCAGGATCGCCGGAAAGCCTCTGGACGTAAAGATCATATAGTACAGGATCAGCATCTGCACATAGACGGGCGTCCCCCGGATGATGGTGATATACACATTGGCGATCCAGCCAAGAGGTTTCATACTCTTCTTCCTGGCCGCCGAATACTTGGCAATGGCCAGGAGCACGCCCACGGCCACGCCCAGGAGCACCGCGAAAAACGAAACCTCCAGGGTGATGCCAAAGCCCTTTATGTAGGCCATCCACCGGTCCTCCAGCAGAAAGGCCTTTTCAAAGGACTCCCAAAGCTCTGTTAACCAGCCCATAGATCCCCCTCGCTTATTTGGTGGTGTGGTTGATGATGAACTCCTCCACCTTGCCCTCGTCTACCAGCTTCTGGAGCACTTCGTTGATCTGATCCAGGAGCTCCGTATTGCCCTTCTGCACGGCGATGGCGTACTTATCGGTAAACACTTCTCCGTCCAGGACCTCCAGGTCCTCGTTCTCCTTCACCATCTGCTCGGCGGGAAGGGAATCCATGATGATGCAGTCGATCTTATCGTTCTTCAGGTCCATGGCCGCTTCCATGAACTTGCTGTACTGTCTCAGGTCCTTGGTCCCCAGATCATCCTGGCAATAAGTATCCGCCACCGTTCCGGTCTGAACACCCACGATGGTATCGGCAGTCAGCTCATCCACAGCTGCCACTCTCTTGGCGCTCTTGTTGACTACGACCACCTGCTTGGAGGTTGTGTACTCAATGGAGAAATCCATCTCCTCCTGCCTCTCGGGAGTCACGGAGATGCCGGCAGCGGCAAAATCTGCCTTTCCCTGCTGCACTGCCAGAAGGGCGCTGTCAAAATCCATATTCTGGATCTCCAGCTCACAGCCCATGGCCGCCGCGATCTCATTGGCGATATCCACGTCCACGCCGACCACGGTCTCGCCGTCCTCGGTATACTCGTAGGGAGCGAATCCGGCCTCCGTAGCCATGATCAGAGTAGTGCCGTTTCCGGCTGCCGCGCTGCTCTCTCCCTCGCTCTCACTGCCAGCCGCGGCAGTGGTTGTCGTTTCCTTTTCTCCGTCCGCGCTTCCGCCGCAGGCCGCCATGGAAAGCGCCATCACGCCGGCCAGAAGCACTGCTGTAAACTTTTTCATGTTTTTCTCTCCTCTCTTTATCACGCCAAAAGGCGCCGGGCGGACCATCCGCCCCACATGGCAGGTCGGATGATCCGCCTGCCCTGCTGTCAAAATGTAAATTTATCCGCGAAATAAGCGTCCAGCTCCTCGATGGGAACACGGACCTGTTCCATGGTATCCCGGTCGCGGACCGTCACGGCATGGTCCGTCTCGGAATCGAAATCGTAGGTCACGCAGAACGGCGTGCCGATCTCATCCTGCCTGCGGTACCGCTTGCCGATATTGCCTCTGTCGTCAAATTCGCAGTTGTATTTCTTGCAGAGCTTTTCATAGACCGGGAACGCTCCGTCGTTCAGCTTCTTGGACAGAGGAAGGACCCCGATCTTCACCGGCGCCAGAGCCGGATGGAAATGAAGGACCGTGCGGACGTCTCCGCCCTCCAGGGTCTCCTCGTCATAAGCGCTGCAGAGGAACGCCAGCGTCACTCGGTCGGCGCCCAGAGACGGCTCGATGACATAAGGGATATATTTCTCCTTCTTCTCATCGTCAAAATAGCTCATATCCTCGCCGGAGGTGTTCTGATGCTGGGTCAGGTCGTAGTCGGTCCTGTCGGCAATGCCCCACAGCTCGCCCCAGCCGAAGGGGAACAGGAATTCGATGTCGGAAGTCGCCTTGGAATAGAAGGCCAGCTCCGCCGGATCATGGTCCCTCACCCGCATCTCCTCGTCGGAAAGGCCCAGCGTCTTCAGCCAGTTGATGCAGTAATTCCTCCAATATGTGAACCACTCCAGATCCGTTCCGGGAGCGCAGAAGAATTCCAGCTCCATCTGCTCAAACTCGCGGGTACGGAACGTAAAGTTCCCCGGCGTGATCTCGTTCCGGAAGGATTTCACGATCTGCCCGATGCCAAAGGGAACCTTCTTCCTGGAGGTCCTCTGCACATTCTTGAAGTTCACAAAAATGCCCTGGGCAGTCTCCGG
>CAJFUL010000024.1 GCA_904420245.1 Candidatus Paralachnospira avium | reverse complement strand
GCCCAGGTTCTTCTCCAGCTTCTCCATTTCCTTCTTCAGAGCGATGACTTCCTTCTTGGGAAGCACGTCGAAAGTTCCGTCCTCCTGCATCTTCTCGATGGCGCGGAGTCTCTGCACACGGCTCTGGATGGTCTTGAAGTTGGTCAGCATACCGCCCAGCCATCTCTGGTTCACATAGTACATACCGCAGCGCTCAGCCTCCGTCTGGATGGCATCCTGAGCCTGCTTCTTGGTCCCTACGAACAGGATGGTGCCGCCGTCGGCAACGATATCCGCCACTGCCTTATAAGCCTCGTCCACCATGCCCACAGACTTCTGAAGGTCGATGATGTAGATCCCGTTTCTCTCGGTATAGATGTAGGGAGCCATCTTGGGGTTCCATCTTCTGGTCTGATGTCCGAAATGGACGCCTGCTTCCAGCAGCTGCTTCATTGAAATTACGCTCATTTTCTTTCCTCCATTTGGTTGTTCTTCCGCAGATTTCAGACTTCCCCAGAGACCGGCATGCCGGCACCGTCCGAAGAATCCATCTGCGTGACATTTTTTCAGCCTTATCATTGTATCATGGCCCCTGCCGGATTGCAAGTATTTTTTCTATAAAACATTGTGTTATAATTAGAAATAAGCCTTCGGGCAAATCATTCCGATCAGAAAGGATGACTTTCATGAAAACATCTGCACAGCTGGAATCCATGCTGCGGGACATCGACCGCAGAAGCTACCCCGCTTATAAATCCCTGAAGGGAGCCTACAGCTTCGGCTCCTACTGCCTGTCCATCGACCATGTGCAGGGGGACCCCTTTGCCTCCCCCTCCCGCCTGACCATCCATATCACTTCCGCCGCTTCCGGCTTCTCGCCGGAGCTGTGGAAGACTGAAGACAGGAAGACCGCTTTCTGCGACTTCCTCCTGCGTCAGTTTGAACGGGCCGTCCAGACCTACTCCTTCCAGGCCAAGGGCTCCGGAAAGAGCGGCGCCCTCTTCACCACCAGGCCGGGCCAGGAGGTGCTGCGGCGCACCGCCTGCATCGTGGAGGGCCAGACCATCCTCCTTCGCTTTGAAGCCGGATTCCCGGCCAACGGCAGGACCATCAACTCCAGAGAGCTTTCCAAGATCCTCTTTGAATACCTGCCCCGCTGCGTCTCCCAGGCGCTTTTTTATAAAAACACCGACAGAAAAGCCCTCCGGGAGGCCATCCAGCTCTATGAGGACCAGCAGACCGTACGGAGCCTTTTAAAGGAGCTGGATCTGGCGGCCTTCGTGGCCGACGGCTCCATCCTTCCCCGGATGACCGGCGTTTCCGACAAACCCATGAAAGGGGCCGAGCCCTTCGCCTCCCCCGCTTCCCGGAAGGTGATCCTCTCCCTGCCCCACGCGGGAGAGCTCTCCGGCATGGGGATCCCAAAAGGCATCACCCTCATCACCGGCGGCGGCTACCACGGAAAATCCACCTTGCTGAAGGCCCTGGAGGCCGGAGTGTATAACCATATCGCCGGAGACGGACGGGAATTCGTGATCACCGACGATACCGCCGTCAAGCTGCGGGCAGAGGAGGGACGCATCGTCAAGAAAGTAGATATCTCCCCCTTCATCAACCATCTTCCCGGCGGGAAAGACACTTCCTGCTTTTCCACCGAGGACGCCAGCGGCAGCACCTCCCAGGCTGCCGGAGTCATGGAAGGCATAGAAGCGGGAGCCCGTCTGTTCCTCATCGATGAGGACACCTGCGCCACCAACTTCATGGTCCGGGATGAGCTGATGCAGAGGGTGATCGCGCCGGACAAGGAGCCCATCACTCCTTTTCTGAAGCGCATCCGTCCGCTTTTCACCGATATGGGTATCTCCACCATCCTGGTGGTGGGAAGCTCCGGCGCCTATTTCCAGGCGGCGGACTGCGTGATCCAGATGGACTGCTACCACGCCTATGACATCACGGAGCGGGCAAAGGAAGAGGCGGCCCGTTTCTCTTCCGGCATGGAGGGCTCCTCTGACGGGCCTTTCCCCAAAGCCCGCACTAACCGCGCCTTGGAGTTTTCCTCCAAAAGACGGGATGGCGGCCGCCCCGTCAAGATCCGGGCCCAGGGAAGGGACGGCTTCCTCTATGACAAGACCCTGGTGGATCTCCGGTATGTGGAGCAGCTGGTGGATGAGGAGCAGTCCAGGGCCCTCGGATATATCCTCCTGTACCTGCAGACCCATCCCCTTCCGGGGAAGGATATGGCTTCCTGCCTCTCCGTCCTCTGGGAAAAACTGAAAAAAGAAGGGCTGGAGTCCATCGTGTCCTCCGACTGCCCTCCTTTTATGGCCATGCCCAGGCTCCAGGAGATCTTTGCCTGCGTGAACCGCTGCCGCCTGTGACAGAGGCCTTAGAAAGCCTCCGGGATGCGGCGCCGCCGGTCAGAGCGCGCGCCTTGACCGTCAGCCCCTTCCCGCAGGGTTCCGTTCCGCCTGCTGCCGGCCGTGCCGCGCAGGACCTTCCGCCTTCGGCGGGCCGTATAAGCGGTAAGATTCCCGTCGAGGAACAAAGAGTTCCGCTTGCGGAACTCTCGCGCCGAGTGCGGTCGCTTTAGTTTCCTCTTCGCGCGAGTGCGCATCCCACGGAGTGT
>CAJFUL010000023.1 GCA_904420245.1 Candidatus Paralachnospira avium | reverse complement strand
TAGTGCGACAGCCCCTTTTGCTTTCCTGTTCTTATTCCAGTATATGGATGTCTGTGGTGCTGGGCTGCCCGATGGGCAGTGATGTATCGCTGGGCCAGTAAGTCGCCGCCGCATCGATGCTAAACGTCAGATGCTGGCCGTTGTACGGGCTGAGATCCCCGGCGTAAGTCACATTGATCAGCCTCACCTCTCCGCTTCTGTATCCGTCTATGGTCCGCAGCTCCATGGTCTGAGGCGCATCCAGCACGATCAGCTGATAAGTGCCGCTGGTATCCGCCCACTGGGCATTGGGATCCGGTTCTCCCTGGAGGGCCACGACTTCGTCATAACTATAAGTATCGATGGTTCCGGAAAACACGATCCTGTCTCCATCTGTCGGAGGAGCCGTTTCCGCAGCTGTCTGCTGTGGAGTTTCGGCAGTCTCTGTCTGAGAAGGAGAAGGAGCCGTCTCTGTTTCCCAGCCATCCAGGGCAGTCCCATCCTGGATATCATGCCATTCGATCTCTATGGTCCCCATTTCCGCGGGGATCTGATCCATCCGTCCCGTCCACTGCTGCTCCTGGTGAAGGGTATCGCCGTCCATGGTCACGCGGGTGAGCTCCGTTTCTCCTGTCCCGCCTGAGATCTCTCTCACCTGGATCCCGTTTCCATCACCTTCCATGGCCACAGAAGCGCGGTAATATCCGCCGCCGCTCCCTTCCTCCAGCACTTCCTGAGGCTGGAATACGGAATCCGTCTCCGGATCATACTGGAATACCCGGATATGATAAAAGTACATATCATCCTCCTGAGAGAGGAGCAATGTGGGGACCGGATCGTCCGGCGCCATCATCACCAGGGCATACCGGTAATTTCCGGTGGGCGTACCGGCGCTGCTGCCGTACTCATAAGTATCTGCCTGGCTGACGATCACACGGTACTGCTCCAAGGCTCTGTCCAGGTCCGTCACCTCCTCGGCAGAAGTCTCCGGCGCTTCAGTCGTTTCCGCGGCAGTGGTTTCCGGAAGGAGAGTCTCCTGAGAAACCGTCTCCTGCAAAGTTTCCTCCTTCCTGCTGTCCAGGTGCAGCTTCACGGAGAGAGCTCCGATCCCCACCAGCGCGGCGGCAATGACGCCGATCAGTACCTTTACGACCGTCATGGAAAGGACTCCCGCCGCGGCTCCGGCTCCTGCCCCAGCTCCTGCTGCGGCTCCTGCTCCTGCCGCCCCGGCGTTTCCGGCACCGGCTCCGGCGCCTCCGGCCATTCCCTGTCCTGCGCCGCCGGCAATGCGGTTTCTGACAAAGGGAACGATCTGCGCCTCTGATACGGCGCTGGCGGAAGCAAAGGCACCCTCCGCGGCCAGGACCGTCTCCTCCTTCTGCAAAAGTTGGCACAAAAGGACCACGGGAACGATCCCGAAAAGCTTGTATCCCTTTTTCTGGAGCTCTTCGGCCTTGGTCTTCAGATTCTTCCGCCCGTAATTCAGACGGGATTTTACGGTATTTTCCGAGCAGCCCAGGACAGAAGCGATGTTCTTGATGGAATCTCCTTCCATATAAAACATCAGGATGCATACCCTCTGCTCATCCGAAAGGGAATCGATCAGCTGATGGACCAGCTCTCTTGTCTCCTGTCTCGTATAAGAAAGCTCCGGCTGATTCTCGATATTCTCATCTTCGATCTGTTCTTCAAAGACTTCTCCCTGCTCCTCTGTCCCAATATCGGAAAATAAAAGGGGATTCTTCTTCACCAGCGCGTTTTTGGCGGTATTGGCGACGATCCTTCCCAGCCAGGAGGAAAACGCTTCCGGCTGGCTGAGGGTATCCAGCCTGGAAAAAGCCTTCATATAAGATTCCTGGATCACATCCTGAGCGTCCTCCTCGTTTTTCATATATTGGAGCGCCAGATAATATTTGCTTTTATAAGTCGTCTCATACAGGTACTGGTATCCGGCCTCGTTTCCGGCCTTTGCCAGCCTGACAGCTTCTGCAGTATTCATGCTTTTTTCTCCTTATCCTCCTGTTTCCTTACGGATCTGTAGATCCTCTGTTTTATTTCCCGGTCCACTTTATATTCTGCTTCATCCTTTCGGACCAGCCGGATGAACCAAACGATCAGATTTTTCAGTTTCTTCACCGCCTTCCACCACTCAGACAGGGCAAAGGCGCAAAAAGTTTTATATCCGCATCGATTCTCCTGAAAAATTATAGAAAAAAATAAACTTTTTTTCAAGTTCATAAAACTTTTTCCCCATACTGCCTGTCCAGATAGTGAATATCATAAATAAAACACCTTTAGGAGGAAACAAAAATGGATATGATCACGTTTATTGTCTTCACTGTCATTCTCTTCATCCTTCTGGCAGCCGTATTCCGGAAGTTTTTTCTCGTGCCGCTGTTTCTGGGGATGACCTGTCTCGGATTCGGGATCGCGCTCCTGCTGACCGGTCTTGACAACCTGCAAGGCCTCCGGAACCAGATCGGAAACTTTCTGGACAGCAGCAGATACGACCAATATCTCTTCTTAAAGAATCTGGGGATCATCCTGATCGTGACCGGCGCCATCCTTGTCCTGCTGGGTCTGATCTTTGCCATCAAGAGCGGTCAGAAAAAGAAATACCCTATGAGCGTGTACACGGCCGTCTGCCAAAGTTGCAAAAGTCCGCTCCCCGCAGGCGTGAGTTTTTGCCCTCACTGCGGAAAACCGGTATTTCCCGCTCCCGCAGCGCCCTCTTCCGTACCTGAAGTTTCCGGGATAAAGCCTTTATGTCCCGTCTGCGGCGCGGAAAACAAAGAAAACGCCAAGTTCTGTGAAGACTGCGGAACGAAGCTGTCCTGATCCGGAAGCCCGTTTTTCCGCGCAGTTTTCCATAAAGTAAAAAAGGATCCCGCTCCCCCGGGATCCTCCGCCTGCGGCGGACCGCATGAGCGGCAGGATTCCTCTCCGCCGCAGTACGGTCCTGCGTAGTGCTTTTGCTCTATGGAAACGAAGTTTCCTGTAGAGCAAAAAAAAAGTCCTGGTCCCATATGGAACCAGGACTTTTCTTAAAAACAGATCATTCTCCGTAATATGCCTTCAGATAGATCTCCTTCAGCTCGCTCATCAGCGGATACCTGGGATTGGCTCCCGTGCACTGATCGTCGAAGGCCTGCTCCACCATCTCATCCAGGGTAGACAGGAAGTCCTCCTCGGAAATGCCGTAATCCGCGATGGTCTTCTTGATGCCGATCTTTTCCTTCAGCTCCTCCAGGGCTTTGATCAGATTCTCGAATACCTCCTGATCATCGCGTCCGGTGATACCTGCGTATCTGGCCGCTTCCACATAGCGCTCGAAGGCGTGAGGATATTTATACTGGGGGAAGGTCCCCATCTTGGCCGGAGCCTCCGCCGCGTTGTAACGGATCACATACGTCAGCACCAGAGCGTTGGCCACGCCGTGGGGCAGATGATGGAAAGCTCCCAGCTTATGGGCCAGGGAATGGTTGATCCCCAAAAAAGCATTGGCAAAGGCCAGGCCTGCCAGGCAGGAAGCATCGGCCATCTTCTCCCTGGCTTCCACATCGGCGGCCCCGTATTCATAGGCTCTGGGCAGATACGTAAATACGTTCTTAATGGCTTTTAAAGCCAAGCCGTCGGTATAGTCCGAGGCCATCACCGACACATAGGCCTCCAGAGCGTGGGTCATCACGTCGATGCCGGATGCGCTGGTGAGCCCTTTTGGCATGGTCATCATATTGTCCGCATCCACGATGGCCATATTGGGAAGGAGCTGATAGTCCGCCAAAGGCCACTTTTTCCCGGTCTTTTCATCTGTGATGATGGCGAAGGGCGTCACCTCTGAGCCGGTTCCGGCTGAAGTAGGGATTGCCACGAAATACGCCTTCTCTCCCATCTTGGGGAATGTGTATACTCTCTTTCGTATATCCATGAAGTCCATGGCCATATCCATGAAATCCACTTCCGGATGCTCATACATCACCCACATGATCTTGGCCGCGTCCATGGCGGACCCGCCGCCCAGGGCAATGATGGTATCCGGCTCAAAGCTCCTCATCATCTCCGCTCCCGCTTTGGCGCTCTTCAACTTGGGATCCGGCTCCACATCATAGAAGCAGGTATATACGATCCCCATCTCATCCAGCTTATCTGTAATGGGTTTTGTATATCCGTTCTTGTACAGGAACGTGTCCGTTACGATAAAGGCTCTCTTCTTGCCCATGACGGTTCCCAGCTCATCCAGGGCCACCGGCATACAGCCCCGCTTAAAGTAAACCTTCTCCGGTGTCCTGAGCCACAGCATATTCTCTCTCCTTTCCGCAACGGTCTTTATATTGATCAGCTGTCTTACTCCCACGTTCTCTGAAACGGAATTGCCTCCCCAGGAACCGCAGCCCAGGGTGAGGGAAGGCGCCAGCCTGAAATTATAGAGATCTCCTATGCCGCCCTGGGAAGAAGGGGTATTGACTAAGATCCTGCATGTCTTCATGGCAGCCTGATGCTTCGCCATCTTTTCCCTGCCCTCTTCCGTCACGGGATTCACATACAGGGCGGAAGTATGGCCGTAGCCGCCGTCCTCCACCAGCTTCTCCGCCTTTTCCAGAGCCTCGTCAAAGGTCTTTGCCTTATACATGGCCAGTACGGGAGACAGCTTCTCGTGGGCGAAGGGCTCGGAAATATCCACGGAGTCCACTTCTCCTATCAGGATCTTGGTGCCTGCGGGGACTGTGATCCCGGCCATTTCCGCGATCACCGCGGCCGGCTGTCCCACGATCTTCGCGTTGACGGTCCCGCCCTCCGTGAGGATGATGGAACGGACCTTATCCAGCTCTTCTCCCTCCAGGAAATGACAGTTTCTCTTTTTGAACTCCGCACGGACTTCCCTGTAGACCCCTTCCAGTACGATCACGGACTGCTCGGACGCGCAGATCATACCGTTGTCAAAGGTCTTGGAATGGATGATGGAATTGACCGCCATGAGGATATCCGCCGTATCGTCGATGATGGCCGGCGTATTGCCGGGGCCGACGCCGACGGCCGGTTTTCCGGAGGAATAGGCCGCCTTGACCATCCCGGGACCTCCGGTGGCAAGGATCAGATCCGACTCCCGCATGACCTCGTTGGTCAGCTCCAGGGAAGGCACGTCGATCCAGGAGATGATGCCTTCCGGCGCGCCTGCTTTTACGGCCGCTTCCAGCACCACCCTGGCCGCCGCGATGGTGGACGCCTTTGCCCGGGGATGGGGCGATATGATGATGGCGTTTCTGGTCTTCAGAGCCAGAAGGGTCTTGAAGATGGCGGTGGAAGTAGGATTCGTCGTGGGGATGACCGCGGCGATGAGGCCCACCGGCTCCGCGATCCTCTTATAGCCAAAGGCCCGGTCCTCTTCAATGACGCCGCAGGTCTTTTCGTTCTTGTACTTGTTGTAAATATACTCCGCCGCGTAGTGGTTCTTGATGACCTTGTCTTCCACCACTCCCATGCCGGTTTCCTGAGCCGCCAGCTTCGCCAGAGGGATCCTCTGATGATTCGCAGCCATGGCCGCCTCATAAAAGATCTTATCCACCTGTTCCTGTGTGAAAGAAGCGAACTTTTTCTGAGCCTCTCTCATTTCCTTCATCCGGAGCGTGAGCTTTTCCACTGTGTCGATGATCGGTGCTGCTGCCATACTTCTGCCTCCTGTCCTGGCCGGACCGGCCCTCTCTGCCGGTCCTTTTCCAATGATTTCAACCGCTTGATATTGATAAGATATTAACAATCTTGTGTCGATTATACCTTGTTGTTAATGTTTTGTCAATCCCTTGTTTTAGATTTTACGTAAAAAACAGGCTCTGCGCCAAAAGCATTGGAAAAACTCCTTTTCCTTGCAGGCAAAAGCTTCGGGAAACGCCGCCCCTTTCCATAAAATAAAATGGGATCCCGCGTATGCAGGATCCCATCGGCCCGTCCTCAGTTAAGCCGCCCTTATTCCGGTCTGAGCTTTCATCTTTTCAAGTCCTTCCCTGAAAAAGCCTCCAGATACCTTTCTGTCAAGGATCTGATAAGCTCATAAACAGAATAACGGGGGTAATCCATACAAGCCATCTCCATGGCTTTTTTCTGCTTTTCCGTAGCCGTGGTATACGGATATACGCCGAACAGGAACGGAAACAGGATATAGAAGAACGGCTGCCTGTCCTCCTCCGTCATGGATGGGAAAAACTTCTCCAAACATTGGCCAAGAGCTTCCATAGAGCTCCAATATGCTTTTTTGAACGCCACGAGGTTTTCCAGACGGCTGCCTCCTTCCATATCATAGAGGTTCATGGAGGTCAGCTTCAGCATACATCCCCGCTTTTCCAGCGTATGGGCCAGGGCATCCGCAAATTCCCCGGCCGAAAGAGCCCGGCTGTCTCCGGCCGTCTTTTTCAGATCCGCGGTCCAGGCCTCATGCTCCCGCTGGAGCAGAGCCAGAAAGATTTCCTCCTTGGTCTGGAAATAGTTATAGATCGAAGTGCGGGTAAAAGAAGTTTTTTTCCCTATGTCACGGATGGTAATATCCCGGAAGCCCATGGTCTCATAGAGAGAAGCACAGGCATTCAGGATCTCCTCTTTTCTCGCATTGGTCAATTCTTCTGAACCTTTTGGCATAACGGTTCCTCTCTTCCCCTCCAGAATGTCAGGCCTTCCGGATGCTCTTTGCCCAGTCCGCCGCGTCCGTACCGTTCAAAAGCTTCCCCTTCATCCAGGTCACGCCGGGGCAATGGGCCCGCAGGCTCTTCTCCGCCTTCTCGATGCCGCTTCCGCCGGATGTGGCGAAGGGGATCAAGGTCTTTCCGGACAGATCGTAGCTCTCCAGAAACGTATCTATGATCCGGGGCTCCACATACCACCAGACCGGAAAACCGATAAGCACGGTATCATACTGTCCCATATCCTGCACCGGGCGGGCAATGGCGGGACGGCTGGAAGGATCGTTCATCTCTATGGTACTCCTGCTCTTTTTGTCCATCCAGTTCAGATTTGCCGGAGTATAGGGCTGTTCCGGGCAGATCTCATACAGATCGGCTCCAATGGCATCCGCCATCTCCTTTGCTCTGCGGGCCGTTACGCCGCTGGCAGAAAAATACGCGACCAACGTTTTTTTGCTCATTTGAAACTCTCCCTTCCGGCTCTGCGGTTCCTCGCTGCCCGGGGATTTCTTTCCGCCGGATAAGCGGCTTCCGGATAAAGCGCCCTGCTATGGGATCGCAGATCCTCCAATCATTCTGACACCATGTCAGCAACTGTACTATAGCACAGTTCCGGCGCCGCGTCAATGCCGCTGCCGCCCATCCGTTTTTTTAAGGGAAAAATTTTCAGCAGCGACCGGTAAAAACATCGTCAGGATGAGAAAACAGAAAAAGATAACGCAAAAAGAACCGGCCGCCAAAGCAGGCTGGACACGGGCCCGGCTTTCCAGATATGAGCTTGGATCATATGCGCCGATGCCAGTTGGAAACGGCCAGAAAGCAGATCAAAGTCATGATGGATCCGGCGGACGAGATCAAAGAGATCATCGGCCTATGATCCCGCGCCGTCGGCAACGCGCCTTCCGCGCGCTCACATGACAGAGCTCGTAAAGGCGGCCTGCTGCGTCATGCAGCGGGTCCTCTCCGCTCCAGCGCAAGTCTTTACGGAGCGTTTTCACAAGAACGCAGCTTTCCGGAAAAGAATAAAAAGCGCGGTCCCCCGCGCTTTTTCCCGATCTTTTTCTCCACAGGACTACGCGTCCTGTTTCTCCAGTCCCAGAGCGATCCTCACAGCCTTCTCTTCTTCTCTTCCCAGAGGGCTGTCGGTCTCTCCCTTCACGATCTCCTTCACATACACATAGCAGCTGTCACGGCTGTGAACGGCGTTTAAGATATATCCGCTCTTATTCTGGGACATGAGGGCCAGCGCGAAACTGGATTTTCCTCCCATTCCCGGAAACGCATCGTATTTCACCAAGCCTGTCTTGTGAAAGGATTTCACCAATACTTTGTTGATCACCTTCAGAGCATCTTTATTGGCTCTGTCTTCTGCCTGGAGCATATGGATATCATCAAACGCCTGCGCGAATACATCTTCCAGGGACTCCGCATCCCTTCCCCGCATGAACCTGTCGTACCGCTTGGCCAGTTTTGAAGTCTTGACGATCTGCACGATCACCAGGATCGCCAGGATCGCCACCAAAAGTATCAGGGCCAGGATCAGATACGCGGGATCAAAACCCAAATTGTTTAAAACACTGTTGTCCATCATATTCCTCCTGAAGCAGATTAATTCTTTAAACCTTTAAACAGATCCATGAGCCTCTCCAGCTCATCTACGGAATAATATTCTATTTCTATTTTCCCTCGGTTATCGTCTTTTCTATTGATGCTCACCTTTGTTCCCAGTATTTCCCGGATCTTATCCTCCATATCCCGGTAAATAAAATCCGCAGCCGGATTGGAAAGCGTCCGTTTTTCTTCTTTCTTGGGATTTAAAAGACTCTTTACCAGCTTTTCTGTTTCCCGGACGCTGAGCTTGTGCTGAAGGATCTTTTCCGCCGTCCTGTACTGGAGCTCTCCATCCTCCAGAGCCAGAAGCGCCCTGGCATGGCCGCCGGAGATCTCCCCCTCCGCCACCATCATCTGCACACGCTTGTCCAGTTTCAAAAGACGCATGGCATTGGTTATGGAAGCTCTGCTCTTGGAAACCCGCTCCGCGATCTCCTCGTGCTTCAGATGGAACTCGTCAATGAGCCGCTGATAAGCCGCCGCTTCCTCGATGGGATTCAAATCCTCCCGCTGTATATTTTCGATCAGAGAGATCTCCATGATCTCCTGGGAGTTATATTCCCGGATAATGACAGGAACTTCCTTCACCTTAGCCAATTTGGCCGCGCGCCAGCGCCTCTCCCCGGCAATGATCTCGTAATGATCTCCTTTTTTCTGGACCAGCAGAGGCTGCAGGACTCCGTACTGACGGATGGATCCGGCCAGTTCCTCCAGAGACTGCTCATCAAACTGCTTCCTGGGCTGCTCCCTGTTGGGTTCGATCTGACTCACCTTTATCATGACCGGAGTTTCTTCCGTTTCTGCCGCTGGATTTTTCTTTTTCTGCTGGATCTCTTCCAGCTCCGATCCCATGGGGATCAGGGAATCCAAACCCTTTCCGAGACCGCTTCTCTTTGCTCTAGCCATCCCCCACTATCCTTTCTCACTCATCTTCTATCTCTTCACTCTTCTGTATCACTTCTTCTGCCAAGAGCCGGTAGCTTTCCGCTCCGGCAGAACGGGGATCATACTGTGTAATGGGAAGTCCATGGCTGGGCGCCTCTGCCAGACGCACATTTCTGGGAATGATGGTTTTATACACCGTATTTTTCAGATTGCTCTTTACATTTTCCACCACCTGCAGGGACAGATTGGTCCTGGCGTCATACATGGTAAAGACGACTCCCTCCAGCTCCAGATCCGGATTCAGCCTCTGCTTCACCAGATTGATGGTGTGCACCAGCTGGGTAAGTCCTTCCAGCGCGTAGTATTCGCATTGGATGGGAACGAGCACCGTGTCCGCCGTTGTCATGGCATTGACCGTCAGCATATTTAAAGAAGGAGGGCAGTCAATGATTATATAATCATATCTGTCCTTTATCTTTTCGATCTCCTCTTTTAAAATATACTCTTTCCTGTCAATCCCGATCAGTTCTATTTCAGCCCCGGACAGATTGACATTGGAAGGAAGCACATCCAAATTTGGAAATACCTCTTTTAAAACACAGTTCTCCACGGTTTGCTGGCCGATCAAGAGCTCATAAGTGGTATTTTTCTGCTGATTTTTATTTACTCCAAGGCCGCTGGTGGTATTTCCCTGAGGGTCCAGATCAATGGCCAGCACCTTTTTATCCATTTCCGCCAGACAGGCAGACAGATTAATGGCTGTCGTTGTTTTTCCCACTCCGCCCTTTTGATTGGCGATTGCTATTATTCTCCCCATAAGTAAATTCCTTTCATAAACATTCTATATTATATCATTATATAATATTCTTTACCACATCAAAATCTTAATTCTTTTATAAAATTTGTTTCACGTGAAACATTCAGGTATTTTGTCATATGTATCGGGAAAGATCACAGGCAGATGTTTCACGTGAAACATCTGCCTGTGGTTTGCAATTCCGCATGAAATATATTATAATAAAGAAAGTTACCAGTTGACCGGTAAAGAGGTGCATTATGAGCAAAAAAAGCAAGCTTACTAAGGGAATCCTTCTGGGAACTTTCACCGCCGGCGTGATCGCTGCCATCAATAAGATGATCTTTCTCAAGGCTGCGTCAAAAGATATTTTTTCCAGAGAAGAACACAAGATATATCCCTGGCGGTTCGGAGACATTTTTTACACAAAAACCGGAGAGGGAAAACCTCTGCTTTTGATCCATGATCTGAAGACGGCTTCATCCGGGTATGAATGGAATCAGATGGTCCGCCAGCTTTCAAAATCCCATACGGTCTACATCATAGATCTTCTGGGCTGCGGCCATTCTCAAAAGCCAAACCTGACCTACACGAATTTTTTATACGTCCAAATGCTCACGGATTTCATCAAATCTGTGATCGGACACAGGACAGATGTGGCCGCTACAGGTTCTTCCTGCTCTTTCGTCATTACGGCCTGCGGAAACAATCATGAGCTGTTCGATAAGATCGTGCTCATCAATCCGGACTCCATGCTGAAATGCGGACAAGTTCCCAATCACTATGTAAAGGCGTATAAGTTCCTGATCGACCTTCCTGTCATTGGAACACTGATCTACAACATCGCCAACAGCCGGAGGAGCATCGCAGAAAAATTTCTCACTGTAAATTTTGCCGATCCTTCTCTCATCGATCCGGATACCATCTCTCAGTATCACCAGTCGGCGCATTTGGGAGATTCTTCCGCAAGAGCCCTGTATTCCAGCATCAAGGGGAATTACACTTGTCTTCCCATCGGCTATGCCCTGAAACGCATTGACAACAGTATTTTTGTCATCGGCGGAGAATATGAGGAATCCATCCAGGAAACTATTTCCCAGTATTCCGATCTGAATCCGGTGATCGAGTGGGACATCATCAAAGACACTGCCCATCTCCCGCAGATGGAAAAACCGGTGAAGACAGCCAAGCTGATGGAAGATTTTTTAGAAGCGCAATAGACCTGTAGAACAAAGAGTTCCGCTTGCGGAACTCTCGCGCCGAGCGCGGTCGCTTTAGTTTCCACTTCGCGCGAGTGCGCATCCCGCGGAGCGTTTTATTTAATAGGAAACGAAGTTTCCTATTAAATAAAAAAGGATCCTGCATAGCAGATCCTCCGCCTGCGGCGGGCCGCGTAAGCGGCAGACTTCCTCTCCGCCGCAGTGCGATCTCACGGAGTGTTTTTGCTCTATGGAAACGAAGTTTCCTATAGAGTAAAAAAGATCCCGCAGTGCGGGACCTTTTTTTATCTGCTCAATATCATAAAGGAGAACGGGACGGGAGTCCGGCTTTTCTGGGATACTGTTTTCCCAGATGCTCCAGCCTCTCAATGAAAATGAGGCTCCGCCCGGCGTCTCCCAGGCTGAATTTCTCCACCCGTTTCGTCCGGCAGCCCAGCTTCCTGATGGCCGGCTTTGCCTGTTCCAGCTCTTCTTCCGGAGAACCGGATTTGTAGGAGACAAAGCTTCCGCCGATCTTTACAAAAGGCGTACAATACTCCGATAATGTGGAAAGATTGGCCACCGCTCTCGATACACACAGATCATAGCCTTCCCGGTGCCGGGGATCTCTCCCCACGTCCTCCGCTCTTCCATGGATCAGCTCCACATCCGTCAAACCCAGGTTATCCACAACCTGCTGCAAAAATCCGATCCTTTTGTGCAAAGAATCCAATAAAGTCACAGAGATCTGTGGATAAAGGATCTTCAAAGGGATCCCGGGAAATCCGGCTCCTGTCCCCACATCCATCAGCCTCTTCACAGAAGCAAGATCATAAAAACCGGAAATGGCCGCGCTGTCCAGAAAATGTTTTTCTATTACATCTTCAAATTCCGTGATGGCCGTCAGATTCATGACCTTATTGGTCTCTACCAAAAACTCATAATAAGCTTCAAACTGCTCCGCCTGAGATTCCGTGAGAGGAATTTCTTTTTCAAAAAATTTTTGAATTATATATTCTTTCTTGTTTTTCATATTATCTTCCTCTCATTTGTTCCAAATATACCAGAAGCACAGAAATATCGGCGGGGGATACCCCTGATATACGGGACGCCTGTCCGATATTCACAGGTTTAAGCTGATCCAGCTTCTGGGCCGCCTCTCTCCGGAGCCCCCGGATCTTCTGATAATCCAGATCCGGATCCAGTTTCTTCCCTTCTAGTTTCTTAAATTGTCTTACTTGATTTTCCTGTCTCCGGATATATCCCTCATATCTTAAATTGATCTGGACCTGTTGGCAGACCTCCTCAGAGAGCGCGGGACGGTCCGGATCGATCTCTCCCAAAGCTTCATAGGAAAGCTCCGGTCTTTTTAAAAGCTCCGCCAGAGAAACGCCGTTTTTCAGAAGCGTGCTGCCGTGGGCCTTCAAAAATCCCTGGACCTGCTCCGTTCCTCCCACCACCGTCTTTTCCAGTCTGGCGATCTCCGAAGCGATCTCTTCTTTTTTCCTGAGGACCTTCTGATACCGTTCCTCATCGATGAGACCGATCTCATGTCCGATCTCCGACAGCCTCAGATCCGCATTGTCCTGGCGCAGGAGCAGCCTGTATTCCGCCCTGGAAGTCATCATCCTGTACGGTTCATGACTCTCCTTTGTCACCAGATCATCGATCAGGACGCCGATATAGGCCTGGGAACGGTCCAGGACGATGCCTTCCTTTCCCTGGACCTTTCTGGCCGCATTGATGCCCGCCATGAGCCCCTGGGCCGCCGCCTCCTCATAGCCGGAACTCCCGTTGAACTGTCCTCCGCTGAAAAGCCCTTCGATGCGGCGGAATTCCAGAGTCGGGTAAAGCTGCCTGGCGTCGATGCAGTCGTACTCAATGGCGTAGGCGTTTCGGACGATCTTCACATGCTCCAGTCCCGGCACCGTCCTGTACATAGCATATTGGACGTCTTCCGGAAGGGAACTGGACATACCACCCAGATACATCTCATTGGTATAAAGCCCCTCCGGTTCCACAAAGACCTGATGCCTGTCTTTGTCGGCGAATTTCACCACCTTGTCCTCTATGGACGGACAATACCTGGGACCTGTCCCCTCTATAAAACCGGAAAACAGAGGAGAACGGTCCAGATTATCCCGGATGATCCTGTGGGTTTCCTCATTGGTGTAGGTGAGCCAGCAGGAAACCTGCTCTTTCTGGATGGAATCCGGATCCGTGGTAAAGGAAAACGGTACGATCCTCTCATCTCCAAACTGTTCTTCCATCTTGGAAAAATCTATGCTCCGTTTGTCCACTCTGGCCGGAGTCCCGGTCTTGAAGCGGTACATGACGATGCCGTTTTCCCTGAGAGAATCTGTCAGGTGGGTAGCTGCCTGGAGTCCATTGGGACCTGTATCGGAAGTGACGTTTCCAAATATGCACCTGGCCCGCAGATAAACGCCTGTGGCCAGCACCGCCGCCCTGCACCGGTAAACGGCCCCGGAAACCGTCTTCAGACCTGTAAGCTTCCCATCCTCCACCATGATCTGGGAGACCTCAGCCTGCCGGATGGTCAGATGCTCCGTATTTTCCAGGGTTCTTCGCATTTCCCTGGTGTACTCCTGTTTATCGGCCTGGGCCCGCAGCGAATGGACCGCCGGCCCTTTGGAACGGTTCAGCATCTTGGACTGGATGAAAGTCTTATCAATGTTCTTTCCCATCTCACCGCCCAGAGCGTCCACTTCCCGCACCAGATGCCCCTTGGAGCTGCCTCCGATATTGGGATTGCAGGGCATAAGGGCAATGCTGTCCACGCTGACCGTAAACATGATCGTCTCCAGGCCCAGCCTGGCGCTGGCCAGGGCCGCTTCACATCCGGCGTGGCCGGCCCCCACCACCGCCACATCATATGTTTCCTCCAATACCCTGTTTTCTGCCATGACTGCCTCCTGCCTATTTGCCCATGCAAAACTTGCTGAATATCTCGTTGACCAGATCTTCTTCCACCGTTTCCCCGATCACCGCTCCCAGAGCTTCGTACGCATCCATCAGATCAATGGAATAAAAATCCTCCGGCATCCCGTTTTCAATGCTCTCCCCTACCTTTTTCAAGCTGGCAAGGGCCCGGTCCAGAGCGTTTTTCTGCCTGGCGCTGGTGATATAAATCTCATCGTTGAATTCCAGCCCGCCGGAAAAGAACAGCCTGGAAATGGTATCGGAAAGCTCGGAAAGTCCCGTCTCCTCCTTGGCGGAAAAGATCACCACCGGCTTTCCCGTCCGCTCTTCCATCTCTTCCTTGGTGATCTTCTGCTCCAGATCCGACTTGTTCAGGAGAACAATGGCCTGCTTATCCGCTATGACTTCCTGGATCTTCTCATCCTCCTCCGACAGCTCCTCCGAAGAATCCACCACATAGAGGATCAGGTCCGCGTCCCTGGCATGGTCCATGGCCCTCTGCACGCCGATCTTTTCCACCAGATCGTCTGTCTGACGGATCCCTGCCGTATCCATCAGATTCAGGCTGATACCCCCCAGGTTCAGATTTTCTTCCAGAGTATCCCTGGTGGTCCCGGCGATCTCGGTGACGATGGCCCTGTCTTCTCCCAATAGCAGATTCAGGACAGAAGACTTTCCCGCGTTGGGCTTTCCCAGGATCACCGTCTTGATGCCCTCCGACAGGATCCTTCCATTATCGGCCGACCGGATCAGCTCCTCCACCTGTTCCATCATGGAACGGATGAGGAGAGAAAGCTTCTCCCCGTATCCTTCCATGGAAATATGTTCCGGATCATCCAGAGCCGATTCGATAAAGGCTATTTCGTAGATGATCTTCTTTCTCAAGTCCTTGATCTTATTGGAAACGGAACCTCGCAGCTGCCTCATGGCGCTGTTCCTGGCATACTCGTTTTTGGAATTGATGAGCTCCATGACCGCTTCCGCCTGGGACAGATCGATACGCCCGTTGAGAAAGGCTCTCTTTGTAAATTCTCCTGCCTCCGCGGGCCGGGCCCCGGCCCTGAGCACTGCTTCCAGCACTTTTTTTAAGATAAAAACTCCTCCGTGGCAGTCGATCTCCACCACATCCTCCGCCGTATAGCTGTGGGGACGTTTCATATAGATGACCAGTACCTCGTCGATCAAAGTCCCATCGTCATAGATATGTCCGTATGTCACCGTATGGCTCTTCAGATTCTGTACATTAAGGCCCTTCCTGGCAGGATAAAAAATCTTGGACAGGATATCCAGGGCACTGTCTCCGCTGATCCTTATGATCCCGATGCCAGAACTGCTCATGGCCGTCGATATGGCCGCTATCGTTTCTTTTTCCATCTTCGATCCCATTCCGTAAAAGCTTTTTATAAAATACCGTTTCCCATGAAAAAACAAAAGGGGTACACAAAAACCGTGCAGCCCCTTTTCTTCTCTCTTATTTATCCCGGATACTCCTGACGCTCCTTTGCAGGTCTGCCGGATCTGTCATATCTGTCATAACGATCCCTCTTCCCGTCACGCTTCAGGGAAACGATCACATGACGGTAAGGCTCTTCCCCGTCGCTGCGGGTCACCACATACCTGTCATTCTGTAGCGCGGAATGGATGATCCTTCTTTCATAAGGATTCATCGGCTCCAGAGAAACAGGCCGCTTGGTCCTCTTGACCTTGGAAGCGATGTTCCTGGCCAGATTCTCCAGAGTCGCCTTTCTTCTCTCTCTGTAATTTTCCGTATCCAGCTTGACCCGGAGATACTCCTCGCTTTCCTTGTTGACGATCAGGCTCACCAGATACTGAAGGGAATCCAGAGTCTGTCCTCTCTTACCGATCAGAACGCCCATATCATCCCCGCTCAGTTCGATATTCAGGCACTTTTCTTCTTCATCCATATAAGAAGTGATGGTTACCTTCATGTTCATCGCTTCAAATACATGGTTCAGAAATTCTTCCGCTATATCTGTTACTGTCAATACTTTTCTTGCCTTGATGACGGCAGGCTTGCTGTTAAAAATACCAAGTATCCCTGTGCTGCCCTTTTCAACTACCACGTACTCAAGCTTGTCGCTGGTTGTCTCCAACTGAATGAGAGCCTTCGTGACCGCATCGTCCACAGTCTTTGCCGATACTTCAATATACTCGCCCATGACAGTAACCTCCTTTACTTTTTGCCTTTTTTCTCATCGAAATCCTGGACCATGCGGGCCCTGGAAGCAATGGTCCCCATATTCTCCCTTTTCTGCTTGTAGTATTCTGTAGAATTGGTCTTGGCCTTCTTTTCCCGCTCGGCTTCCAGCTCCTTCTTCCTGGCTGCGGCCGCGGCGTTCTTATTGGCCGTCTTGATGGTGGCATTCGCATTGATGGGAGGCAGGCCTTTCTTGGCCCGTTTTTTATTTTTCTTTTCGATGTTGCTCTTAATCATATCGTCAACATCGACCTTCTTCATATACTGGTTGATACCCAACTGCATGATCATCCTGACGGTACTGCTGGCCACCCAGTAGAGACCGATACCGATGGGGAAGGTAATGCAGAAAAATACAGAAACCAGCGGCATGACGATATTCATGGTCTTCATGGTGCTGGCTCCGGGAGCATCCGGGTCCACAGGAGCCGTCGTCGTCACCTTTACGCTGAGCCATTGAGTCAGTCCTGCCAGGATCGGGATGATCAGCGCGATGGAAAACCGGAATCCGGGAGACTCCGTCAGGTTCATCCCTCCCAAAAAGGAGTTGATATGGAGGAATTCCTCAGAGCTCTTATTGATCACATCCGTCAGACTGGGGAAGATCTCCTTCAGCTGATTCCAGGCCGCGGCATTGAATTTTCCAAAAAGATCCACCATCTTATTGATGTTAGTAAAATCTACTTTGTCAATGGCCATATTATTGGCGCTGGCCAATTCCGCGATCTTATTAATATAATCCGGCTGCTGCATGACCGGATTTACCACATTCAGCAGAATATCCTTGATGCCGCCGATGTAAGCCGGGATATTATAAATAACCTGATACAGGGCGAGCATGATGGGAAGCTGGATGACGGTAGACAGACATCCTCCCGTGGGAGTGGCGCCGTATTTATCGTATACGGCCTGCTGTTCCATCTGCATCTTCTGCACGGAAGCCTGATCCTGCTTGCCCTTATACTTCTTCTGGACAGCCATCAGCTCCGGCTGCATGATGGAATTCAGCTTCATGAACTTCTGCTGCCGGATGGTCAGAGGAAGCAGAAGCAGGTTCACGATGAACGTAAATAAGATGATACATAAAGCTACATTATGAACACCAAGACGGTAGATACCGTCCATGATATAACCAAGGACATTGGCAATGGGCCCTATGATAAACGTGGTGCTCTTAGTCAATAATAGAAAATCCAATGTTCTGACCTCCAAAATCAGGGGACCGGGTCATAGCCTCCCTTTGAAAAAGGATTGCATCTCAATATTCTCTTCACTGCCAGAAACGAGCCCTTAAGCGCACCATACTTCTCCAGCGCCTCGATGGCATACTGGGAGCAGGTCGGGATATATTTGCATCGGTTCCTGGTTTTCAGACCCGACAGATATTTCCGGTAAAAACGGATCATGGCGATCAATATTTTTTTAATCATATCCCTATCTGATGCTCTACAGCAAATGATGGCTCCTCATGAGGCTTAAAAGGGCTCCTGTGATTTCCTGGTATGTGGCCCCTCTGCTCTTTTCCCTGGCGATCACCACCAGGTCATATCCTTTTAAGGCCTGTCCGCAGTTCAACCGGCAGCTCTCTCTGATAAGCCGTTTTACACGGTGCCTTACCACACTGTTCCCGACTTTTTTACTGACAGAAATTCCTACTCTGTTTTCCCCTTCGCTGCCTGTCTTCTTCACATACATCACGAGATACGGATTTGCATGGGAACGGCCTGTCCTGTATACAGACTGAAAATCCTTATTTTTCTTCAGCGAACAAAAACGATCCATATATCTACCTGTCATTTCTAAAGGGAAAACAAAAGGCCACAAATATGCGGCCTATGCTGATAACTGTTTTCTTCCCTTTGCCCTTCTGGCTGCCAGTACTTTTCTTCCGCCCTTTGTGCTCATCCTTGCGCGGAATCCGTGAACCTTGGCACGGGACCTTTTCTTAGGCTGAAATGTCATCTTCATTGTCCGGACACCTCCTTTTCGTAAAATTTACGCATAATAAAACATCATTTCCATTATATGCAATGATGAATCTCACGTCAAGTTAATTTTTGAAAAACCTCTTTTTTTCAGTTATCCACAATTTATACACAGGCTGTCCACATACTTATCAACACATATCCACAATTTGTGGATAACCTGTGGATAACTCTGTGGTTTTCTTGTGATTTCATTGTGAAAAACTCGAAAAAGCATAGATTTTACAGGGTTTTTTCTTGTGGAGAAAAGTTATCCACAAGATTTCATTGAAAATTCTTTTATCTTGGTATAGAATAGATATGATATATGGGTGATTGCGCACTTTTATCCGCTATCCACAATATCCACAAATGATTTCAAGTTCAGGAGATAGAAGGATGCTTCAGAAAATTAAGGAAAACTGGGATAAAATCTTAGAATATTTAAGGAATGAATTCGAAATCAGCTCGGTCAGCTACGAAACCTGGCTTCAGCCTCTTCAGGTGGACTCTGTCGACGAAGACAGCCATATCGTCAACATCGTCTGCACCGATTCCAGGCTCAAGTCCTATGTAGAAAAAAAATATTCGTTTTTCCTCCAGGTTTCCATTGAAGAAGTAACAGGCTTCAAATGCACGGTCCGCGTCTATTCCAAGGATCAGGCAGAATCAAAGGTTTCCGCCGATATTCCCCAGACTGCGGACTCTTCGCTGATGTCCCTCATGCAGAACGCCAACTTAAACCCGAAATATACCTTTGAAAATTTCGTCGTGGGCTCCAACAACAAAATGGCCCACGCGGCGGCTCTGGCTGTGGCGGAATCTCCGGCTGAGATCTACAACCCTCTCTTTATTTACGGAGGAGTCGGCCTTGGAAAGACCCATCTCATGCATTCCATCGCCAATTTTATCCTGAAAAATGATCCCACCAAAAAGATCATGTATGTGACGTCGGAAAAGTTCACCAACGAGCTTATTGATTCCATCCGGAATAAGAATATGGCCACTTCCGCCCAGTTCCGGGACAAATACCGGAACAATGACGTACTGCTGGTGGACGATATCCAGTTTATTATAGGAAAAGAAAGTACCCAGGAAGAGATCTTCCATACTTTCAACGCCCTGCATGAGGCCAAAAAACAGATCATCATCTCCAGCGACCGGCCTCCCAAGGAATTTGAAACGCTGGAAGACCGTCTTGTCTCCCGGTTTGAATGGGGCCTCACGGTGGACATCCAGTCTCCGGACTATGAGACCAGGATGGCCATTCTCCGGAAAAAAGAGGAGATGGACGGCTACAACATCGACAACGAAGTGATCAAGTACATAGCCAACCATATAAAATCCAACATCCGGGAACTGGAGGGCGCCCTTACAAAAGTCATCGCCCTTTCCCGCCTGGATAACCGGGAGATCGACCTGGATCTGGCCGAAGAGGCCTTGAAGGACTTCATCTCTCCCAACCAGGCTGCCGAGATCACTCCGGAGGACATCATAGAAGTGGTGGCGGACCATTATAAATGTACTCCCGCCGACCTCGTATCCTCCAAGAGGAATAAAGAGATCGTCATTCCCAGGCAGATCGTCATGTATCTGTGCCGGTCCATGACCGATTCCCCTCTCCAGGCCATCGGAAAATCCCTGGGAGGCAAGGACCATACCACCATCATGAGCGGCATCAAAAAGATAACCAAGCAGCTGGAAACGGACGAGACTCTGAAAAACACCATCGACGTTTTGAAGAAGAAATTGAATCCTTCATAATATAGAAGGGTGTGGATAACCTTGTGAATATCATGTGGACAGATTGTGGATAAGACCGCCCCGTTTTTCCTATGTGGATAACCGCCTGTTTATCCACACGGTTTCCGGCATTTATCCACATAGTTATCCCTGCCTGAACCCCTTGTAGTTTAAGGCTCCAGAGGACTTTTCCACAAATCCACAGCCCCTATTACTACTACTACTGCATTATTTATATATTTACTTGTATCCCTGCATGAAAGGAGTTATGCACAACATGAAGCTCTCATTTGAAAAACAGGCCTTGTTAAACGCCATCAGCATCGTCATGAAGGCTGTTCCTTCCAGAACGACCATGCCGATCCTGGAATGTATCCTGATCGATGCGACAGAGGATGAAATCAAACTGACTGCCAATGATATGGAACTGGGGATCGAAACGAAAGCAGACGGGAGCATCCTGGAGCATGGAAAGATCGCCATTGATGCGAAGCTTCTTTCAGAGATCGTCAGAAAACTTCCCGACAGTCTGATCTGGCTGGAGACGGACGATTCCTTCAACGTGACCATCAATTGCGAGAAATCCAACTTTAAGATCGCCGGAAAACCGGGAGATGAATTCTCCTACCTTCCCTATATCGAAAAAGACAGGTACATCAGCCTTTCTCAGTTTACTCTGAAAGAAGTGATCCGGCAGACTATCTTTTCCATCGCGGCCAATGAAAACAACAAGCTGATGACAGGAGAGCTCTTTGAAGTAAAGGATGATTTTCTCCGCGTCGTTTCCCTGGACGGACACAGGATCTCCATCCGGAAGGTCCGGCTCAAGGATCACTATGAGGACGAAAAAGTCATCGTACCCGGGAAGACTCTGACAGAGATCAGCAAGATCCTGTCCGGCGAGACGGAAAAAGAAGTCCTGATCTATTTTACCGGGAACCATATCCTCTTTGAATTTGACGATACCGTGGTGGTATCCAGGCTCATCGAAGGCCAGTACTTCAATGTGGACCAGATGCTCTCCAACGATTACGAGACAAAGATCACCCTCAATAAGCAGGAATTTCTGGATGCCATCGAAAGATCGGTGCTGCTGATCCGGGAGAGCGATAAGAAACCCATCATCATCACCGTGACGGACAACGGCATGGAAGTGGCCATCCGCTCAGCCATCGGATCCCTCAAGGAAGAGATCCTGATCCGGAAAGAGGGAAAAGACATCACCATCGGTTTCAATCCCAAGTTCCTGATCGATGCCCTGCGGGTCATCGACGATGAGTCAGTGGATATTTACATGGTCAATTCCAAGGCCCCCTGCTTTATCCGGGACGGAGAGGGCGAGTATATCTATCTGATCCTTCCGGTCAATATTTAAGGAGCGGCATATGGAGATCATAAAACTGCGTGAAGAGTATATCAAGCTGGGACAGGCTCTGAAGGCGGCCAATCTGGCCGCCTCCGGAGTGGAGGCAAAGCTCCTGATCCTGGACGGAAAAGTAAAAGTCAACGGGGAAGTCTGTCTCCAGAGAGGCAGAAAGCTCTATGACGGAGACGTGGCGGAGTATGACGGACAGACGGTGAAGATTCAAAAATAAAGCGGTGCAGATATGTTTGTAAAATCCTTGGAGCTTTGGAATTACCGGAATTATGAAAAACTTCATATCGAGTTTGATCCCGGAACCAATATCCTCTACGGAGACAACGCCCAGGGAAAGACCAATATCCTGGAATCCATCTATGTATGCGCCACTTCCAAGTCCCACAGAGGGAGCAAGGATAAAGAGATCATACATTTCCATGATGAAGAATCCCATATAAAGCTCTTTGTAGATAAAAAAGGCGTGGATATCCGCATCGATATGCACCTCAAAAAAAACAAGACCAAGGGCATCGCCATCGGCGGGGTTCCCATCAAGAAGGCCAGCGAGCTGTTTGGAAATATCCATGTGGTGTTTTTTTCGCCGGAGGATCTGAACATCATCAAAAACGGTCCTTCCGAGAGGAGACGCTTCATCGACATGGAGCTGTGCCAGCTGGATCCTGTTTATACGGCCAGTCTGGTGGGATATAATAAAGTGGTGAACCAGAGAAATAAGCTCCTCAAGGAGCTTTCGTTCCGTCCGGAATATGAAGACACCCTTCCCGTATGGGATATGCAGATGGTGAAGTACGGGACGGAATTGATAGGGCGCCGCAGGGAATTTATCCGCGAGCTGAACGATATGATAAAAGAGATCCACCGGAAGATCACAGGAGGCCGGGAGGAGCTGAGCCTCTCCTATGAACCGGACACGGAGCCGGAGGATTTCGGGAAAGTCCTGGAGGATTCCCGGGAGAAAGATATGAGAAATAAAGTTTCTTCCAGAGGCCCCCACAGGGACGACATCCTGTTTCTGGTGAACGGCATCGACATCAGGCGGTACGGTTCCCAGGGACAGCAAAGAAGCGCCGCCCTTTCCTTAAAGCTTTCCGAGATCGAGATGATACGGAGAGTTTCCGGAGATCCGCCCATCCTTCTTTTGGATGACGTGCTTTCCGAGCTGGACAGCAGGAGACAGAACCATCTGCTGGAAAGCATTCGAGATATTCAGACCATCATCACCTGCACGGGACTGGATGATTTTGTAAACAGTCATTTTTCCATCGATCAGATCTTTCGGGTAGTGAACGGCAGAGTGATAAAAGAAACCAGTTAGGCATTGAGACAGGAGGTACTTATGAGTTCCGAGTTTGATTATGGCGCAGAGCAGATCCAGGTATTGAAGGGATTGGAAGCCGTCAGGAAAAGGCCGGGTATGTATATCGGCAGCACGTCTTCCAGAGGTCTCCATCACCTGGTATATGAGATCGTGGATAATTCCGTGGATGAAGCCTTGGCAGGGTTCTGCGACCTGATCGAG
The DNA here is from genome assembly GCA_904420245.1 of Candidatus Paralachnospira avium. Classification (GTDB taxonomy): domain Bacteria; phylum Bacillota; class Clostridia; order Lachnospirales; family Lachnospiraceae; genus Lientehia; species Lientehia avium. The sequence continues at coordinate 5,812 of CAJFUL010000023.1, read as the reverse complement.
GTGGTGATCAATCCGGATGATTCTGTGACGGTCACCGACAACGGGCGCGGTATGCCTGTGGATGAGCATCCGGAGATGAAGATGCCTGCTGTGGAGGTTATTTTTACCCAGCTCCATGCCGGCGGCAAGTTCGGAGGCGGAGCCTATAAGGTATCCGGAGGTCTTCACGGCGTGGGCGCTTCTGTGGTGAACGCCCTTTCAGACTGGCTGGAAGTGGAGATCTGCCGGGATGGAAATATCTACAGGCAGAGATATGAGAGAGGAAATACGGTTTCCAAGCTGGAGATCGAAGGCACCTGCAAGAAGTCCAAGCATGGTTCCAGAGTGACGTTTAAGCCGGATGCGACGATCTTTGACGAGACCGTCTTTGACTATGACATTTTGAAGCAGCGTCTCCGGGAAATGGCGTTTTTGACCAAAGGAATTAAGATCACTCTGGAGGATAAGCGGGAAGGAAAAGAACAGAAGAAAGAGTTCCACTATACTGGCGGCATCAAGGAATTTGTCCAGTATCTCAATAAGAGCAAGGAGTCTCTCTATCCTACCATCATCTACTGCGAAGGAAAAGTAGACGGAGTGATGGTGGAGGTGGCCATCCAGCACAACGACTCCTATACGGAGAGCACCTACAGCTTTGTCAACAACATCAGCACGCCGGAGGGCGGGACTCATGTGACGGGCTTCCGCAACGCCCTGACCAAGACCTTCAACGACTACGCCAGGAAAAACGGGCTTTTGAAGGAAAAGGACGCCAATTTAAGCGGCGAGGATATCCGGGAAGGCATGACGGCCATCATCAGCGTCAAGCTGGAGGAGCCTCAGTTTGAAGGACAGACCAAGCAGAAGCTGGGAAACAGCGAAGCGAAAAACGCCGTTGACAGCGTGGTGAGCGAGCAGCTGACCTATTTCCTGGAGCAGAATCCGGCCGTGGCCAAGGTGATCTGCGAGAAATCCATCGTGGCCCAGAGGGCCAGGGCCGCCGCCAGGAAGGCGAGGGATCTCACCAGGAGAAAGACGGCTCTGGAGAGCGCAGCCCTTCCCGGAAAGCTGGCGGACTGCTCCGACAAAAATCCGGAAAACTGCGAGATCTACATCGTGGAGGGAGATTCCGCCGGCGGCTCCGCCAAGACGGCCAGGTCCAGGAATACCCAGGCTATCCTGCCCCTCAGAGGCAAGATCCTCAATGTGGAGAAGGCGCGGCTCGATAAGATCTATGCCAATGCGGAGATCAAAGCCATGATCACAGCCTTCGGCACCGGGATCCACGATGATTTTGACATCAGCAAGCTGCGGTATCACAAGATCATCCTGATGACCGATGCCGATGTGGACGGAGCCCATATCAATACGCTGCTCCTTACTTTCATCTACCGCTTCATGCCGGAGCTCATCAGACAGGGGTATGTGTATCTGGCTCAGCCTCCCCTTTATAAGATCGAGCGGAATAAGAAGGTATGGTATGCCTATGACGACAATGAGCTGAACCAGATCTTGAAGGAGATAGGCAGAGACAACAACAATAAGATCCAGAGATACAAAGGACTGGGCGAGATGGATCCGGAGCAGCTCTGGGAGACCACCATGGATCCTGAGAGAAGAGTCCTTCTGCGGGTCACCATGGATGAGGAGACGTCTTCGGAACTGGATCTTACTTTTACCACCTTGATGGGAGATAAGGTGGAGCCCAGACGGGAATTTATTGAGCTCAATGCGAAGTATGGCGAGCTTGATATTTAAAAAATGTGGAGGAATAAAAAATGGATAACACGATTTTCGATAAGATCCATGAAGTCGATCTGCAGAAGACCATGGAAAAATCTTATATCGATTATGCCATGAGTGTAATTGCCGCCCGTGCCCTTCCGGATGTGAGAGACGGACTGAAGCCGGTGCAGCGGCGCATCCTCTATGCCATGATTGAGCTCAACAACGGACCTGACAAGCCTCACAGGAAGTGCGCCCGTATCGTCGGCGATACCATGGGTAAATATCATCCCCACGGTGACAGCTCCATATACGGCGCCCTGGTCAATATGGCCCAGGACTGGTCCATGCGGTATCCTCTGGTGGACGGTCATGGAAACTTCGGTTCCGTGGACGGCGACGGAGCCGCCGCCATGCGTTATACGGAGGCGCGCCTGAGCAAGATCTCCATGGAAATGCTGGCGGACATCGGCAAGGATACGGTGGATTTCGTACCGAACTTTGACGATACGGAGAAGGAGCCTTCTGTCCTTCCCTCCAGATTTCCCAATCTTCTGGTAAACGGAACTTCCGGCATCGCGGTGGGTATGGCCACCAATATCCCTCCTCACAATCTGAGGGAAGTTATCGATGCCGTGGTAAAGATCATCGACAACAGGATCATCGAGGGACGGGAGACGGATATAGGAGAACTCCTGGACATCGTAAAAGGTCCTGATTTTCCCACCGGAGCCCAGATCCTGGGACGTTCCGGCATCGAAGACGCCTACAGGACAGGCCGCGGAAAGATCCGCGTCCGGGCCGTCACCAATATCGAGCCCATGGCCAATGGAAAGCACAGGATCATCGTGACGGAGCTTCCCTATATGGTCAACAAGGCGAGACTCATCGAAAAGATCGCCGAACTGGTCCGGGATAAGAAGATCGACGGGATCACAGACCTCAGGGATGAGTCGGACAGGTCCGGCATGAGGATCTGCATCGAGCTGCGGCGGGATGCCAATCCCACCATTATCCTGAACCAGCTTTACAAGCATACCCAGCTCCAGGACAGCTTCGGCGTCATCATGCTGGCTCTGGTCAACAATGAGCCCAAGGTCATGAACCTTCTGGAAATGCTGAAGGCCTATCTTTCCCACCAGGAAGAAGTGGTGACCAGAAGGACCAGATATGATCTCAACAAGGCAGAGGAGCGGGCCCATATCCTGGAAGGCCTGCTGATCGCGCTGGATAACATCGACGAGGTCATCCGGATCATCCGGGCTTCTAAAAATACCCAGGATGCCAAGAATAATCTGATCCAGAGATTCGGTCTCAGCGACGCCCAGGCCCAGGCCATCGTGGACATGCGTCTGCGGGCTCTTACCGGTCTGGAACGGGAAAAGATCGAAAATGAATACAGAGAGCTGGAACTTAAGATCGCCGAACTGAAAGCAATCCTGGCCGATGAGAATAAGCTCCTGGCGGTGATCCGGGAGGAGATCCTGGTGATATCCGCCAAATACGGCGATGAGAGAAGGACGGCCATCGGATTTGACGAGTCGGATATGTCCATGGAAGATCTGATCGCCGATGAGAATGTGGTCATTGCCATGACCAATATGGGCTATATCAAGCGGATGTCGGAAAACAATTTCAAGGCCCAGCACCGCGGAGGAAAGGGCATCAAGGGGATGCAGACTCTGGAGGAGGATTACATCGAGGATCTTCTGATGGCCAGCACCCACCATTATCTGATGTTCTTTACCAACAAGGGAAAGGTGTACAGGCTGAAAGCTTACGAGATCCCGGAAGCGGGAAGGACCGCCAGAGGCACGGCCATCGTGAACCTGCTCCAGCTTCTTCCCGGTGAAAAAGTCATGGCCATCATGCCCATCCGCAGGTATGAGGAGGGCAGGTATCTGTTCATGGCCACCAAGAACGGCATGGTGAAGAAGACGGACATCACAGAATATGAGAATATCCGCAAGTCCGGCCTTCAGGCCATCAATCTCCGGGAGGACGATGAGCTGATCGAAGTGAAGTCCACCAATGACAAGAAGGACATTTTCCTGGTGACCAAGATGGGCCAGTGCATCCGGTTCCATGAAAAAGATGTGAGAGCCACGGGACGGGCTTCCATGGGAGTCATCGGCATGAAGCTGGAGCCGGGAGACGAAGTGGTCGGCATGCAGCTGGATACACAGGGAGACTCCCTGCTGATCGTTTCCAAGAACGGGCTGGGAAAGAGAAGCCTGTTAGATGAATTCGCTCCGCAGAACCGGGGCGGCAAGGGCGTTAAGTGCTATAAGATCAACAACAAGACAGGAGAGATCGTCGGCGCCAAGGTGGTCAAGCAGGACCAGGAGATCATGATCATCACGACGGAGGGCATCATCATCCGCATCAACGTGAAGGACATTTCTGTCCTGGGACGGATCACGTCCGGCGTGAAACTGATCAATATCGACGATAAGGATATATCTGTGGCCAGCATCGCGAAGGTCAGAGAGAATCCCAATGCTTCCGACGACGGCCAGATGACCCTGGAGCTTGAAAAATAGGGGGCGGATATGAAGACGATCCATACTGACGAAATAACAAAAGCCATAAAAGAGATGTGCATAGAGGCCAATCTGGGGCTTTCCCCGGATATGAAGGCCGTATTTGGGGAGGCTCTGGAAAGAGAAGAGTCTCCCATAGGAAAAAAGATCCTGGATCAGCTGGCGGAGAATCTCTCCATCGCCGGAGAAGAAAAGATCCCCATCTGTCAGGATACGGGAATGGCGGTGGTGTTCCTGAAGATCGGACAGGATGTGCACATCACGGGAGATTCTGTGGAAAACGCGGTCAATGAAGGGGTCCGCTGTGGATACCGGGACGGCTATCTCAGAAAATCCGTGGTGGGAGATCCGATCCTCCGGGAAAATACAGGGGACAATACTCCCGCCGTGATCCACTATGAACTGGTCCCGGGAGATAAACTGGAGATCACAGTGGCTCCAAAAGGTTTTGGAAGCGAAAACATGAGCCGTATCTTCATGCTGAAGCCGGCAGACGGCATAGAGGGAGTCAAGGAAGCGGTCCTTACCGCCGTCAGGGAGGCTGGGCCCAACGCATGTCCTCCCATGGTGGTGGGCGTCGGCATCGGCGGCACTTTTGAAAAATGCGCGTATCTGGCCAAGAAGGCTCTTACCAGAAATGTGTCTGTACATTCTTCCATTCCCTATGTCAGGGAGCTGGAGCAGGAGCTTTTGGAGAAGATCAACGGTCTCGGGATCGGACCGGGCGGACTGGGAGGACGCATCACGGCCTTTGCGGTGAATGTGGAGACATATCCCACCCATATCGCGGGGCTTCCCGTGGCAGTCAATATATGCTGTCATGTAAACCGCCATGTGACCAGAGTGATCGGATAGGGAGGATGACATGGATCGATATATTCAGGTGCCTTTGTCGGATGAGACCGCGGAGACTTTAAAGGCCGGAGATTATGTATATATTTCAGGAACCATCTATACGGCCAGGGATGCGGCGCATAAGAGGATGTATGAAGCAGCGGAGGCGGGAAGAGAACTTCCCATCTCCATGGATCATACGGTGATCTATTATATGGGGCCTTCCCCTGCTAAAGAAGGCCAGGTGATCGGATCCGCCGGACCGACGACGGCCAGCAGGATGGATAAATACGCTCCCATGCTGTTGGATATGGGGATGAAGGGCATGATCGGAAAGGGAAAGCGTTCCCAGGCTGTGATCGATGCCATCGTAAGGAATAAAGCCGTGTATTTTGCAGCAGTGGGAGGAGCAGGCGCTCTCCTGTCCAAGTGCATCACAAAGTGCGAGGTGGTGGCCTACGACGATCTGGGAACAGAAGCCATCCGCAGGCTGACGGTCAAAGATTTTCCCGCCATCGTGGTGATCGACAAAGACGGGCGGAATTTGTATGAAACTGCGATAAAAGATTATAAAAAGTGATTGACAAGAAACCTATTATTTAGTATACTATACCATGCGTCATGTGACGTAAAATATGGAAATTCAAGTTCGGAGAAATACTCAAGAGGCCGAAGAGGCGCCCCTGCTAAGGGTGTAGGTCGGGCAACCGGCGCGAGGGTTCAAATCCCTC
>CAJFUL010000022.1 GCA_904420245.1 Candidatus Paralachnospira avium | reverse complement strand
GACTATGTGCGCAAACAGACCCTGACCAATGCGGAGCGGTTCACCACCGATGAATTGAAGAAGCTGGAGGAGATCATCCTGGGGGCGGAGGACAAGCTGTTTATCCTGGAATACGACTTGTTCTGCGACGTCCGCAGCCGGATCTCCAGCCAGGTGGCCAGGATCCAGAAAACGGCCCATGCCATCGCCTGGATCGACGTCCTCGCCTCCCTGTCGGTCACGGCCACCAGGAACCAGTATGTGCGCCCGAAGATCAATGAGAAAGGGATCATCGACATCAAGGGAGGACGGCATCCCGTGGTGGAGCAGATGCTGCGGGACAGCCTCTTTGTGGCCAACGACACCTATCTGGACGGAGGGAACAGCCGTCTTTCCATCATCACCGGTCCCAATATGGCCGGCAAGTCCACCTACATGCGGCAGGTGGCCCTGATCTGCCTGATGGCCCAGATGGGCAGCTTCGTACCGGCCGATTCGGCCAACATCGGGATCTGCGACAGGATCTTCACCAGGGTGGGAGCCTCCGACGATCTGGCCAGCGGCCAGAGCACCTTTATGGTGGAAATGACGGAAGTGGCCAACATCCTGCGAAACGCCACCAAAGACAGTCTGCTGATCTTAGACGAGATCGGCAGGGGCACCAGTACCTTCGACGGCCTTTCCATTGCCTGGGCCGTCATCGAATATATCTCCAACCCGAAGATCCTGGGAGCCAAGACCTTGTTCGCCACCCATTATCACGAACTGACAGAACTGGAGGGCTCCATCAAAGGCGTCAACAATTACTGCATCGCCGTAAAGGAGATGGGAGACGACATCGTATTCCTCCGGAAGATCGTAAAAGGAGGCGCCGATAAGAGCTACGGCATCCAGGTGGCCAGGCTGGCAGGCGTTCCGGAACCGGTCCTGGCCCGGGCAAAGGAACTGGTGGAAGAACTCTCCGAAGCGGATATTTCCGTCCGCTCCAAGGAGATCGCCGCTTCCGAACATGGGAAAAAGCCGGTCCCCAGGCTGGATGAAGTGGATCTGAAACAGATGAGCCTCTTCGATACCGTGAAAGACGACGACATCATCCGGGAGCTGGAATCCTTGGAGCTCTCCACCATGACGCCCATCGATGCCTTGAACACGCTCTACCGGCTCCAGAACAATCTGAAGAACCGCTGGCAGAAGGAAGGATGACCATGCCCAAGATCACAGTTTTAAATCAGGAAACCATCGACCAGATCGCCGCCGGGGAGGTCATCGACCGTCCCTCTTCCGTGGTGAAGGAGCTGATGGAAAACTCCATCGATGCAGGAGCCACGGCCGTGACCGTGGAAATCCGGGACGGCGGCATCTCCTTTATCCGGATCACCGACAACGGCTGCGGCATCGAGCGGGACCAGATCCCCACTGCCTTCCTGCGTCATGCCACCAGCAAGATCCGCTCCGCGGCAGACCTTTTGACGGTTTCCTCCCTGGGGTTCCGGGGCGAGGCCCTCTCCAGCATCGCCGCCGTTTCCCAGGTGGAGATCATCACCAAAACGGCCGCAGAGCTGACCGGCTCCCGGTATCAGATCCACGGAGGAAAAGAAGTCTCCATGGAAGAGATCGGGGCTCCGGAAGGGACCACGTTCCTGGTGCGGAACCTCTTTTACAATACGCCGGCCAGAAAGAAATTTTTAAAGACGCCCCAGACGGAGGGCGCTTATATCAGCAGCCTGGTGGAGCGGATGGCGCTCTCCAGGCCGGATATTTCCATCCGTTTTATCCAGAACGACCAGACCAAACTCCACACTTCCGGAAACCACAATCTGAAGGACCTGATCTATATGGTGTTCGGGAGGGAGATCGCCGCCAATCTGCTGCCCATCCAGGAAGAGACGGAGCATATGCGGATATACGGCTATCTGGGGAAACCTGTGATCTCCAGAGGAAACAGGACTTATGAAAACTACTTCATCAACAGCCGCTATATCAAAAGCGCGCTGATCCATAAGGCCATCGAGGACGGATACCATTCCCATATGATGCAGCACAAATATCCGTTCGTGGTCCTCCATATCGAGATTGAACCGGAGTTTTTGGACGTCAACGTCCATCCCTCCAAGATGGAGCTGCGGTTCCGCGATCAGGAAGAAGTCTACGAGACTTTATGCGGCGCCATACGGGATACCTTGTCCGGAAAAGAATTTGTCCGTCAGGTTTCCCTGGATGTTCCGGAAAAGAAGGAGCAGACGGACAGCTCCAAAAAGGAGAGGGGACCGGAGCCCTTTGAAGTCCGCCGCGCCATGAAGGAAAGCGGCAGGGGCGTGAAGGAGAGAAACAGGAGCGAGACACCTCCTCCCGCGCCGAGGAGTTCCTCCATGCCGGGGCTTTCGGCGGCCATCCCTCCTGTGGATCCGCCCCGTTTCCTGAAAGAGACGCCTGCTTATCAGGCGGTCCCTCCCAAAAAGACGGAACCGGAGCGTCCTGTCCAGATGGAGCTTTTCGAGGACAGGCTCCTCAGTAAGAGCGCCAGAGCCGAATACCGGTTCATCGGACAGGTATTTGATACTTACTGGCTGATCCAGTACCGGGATGCCTTCCTGATCATCGACCAGCACGCGGCCCATGAGAAAGTCCTGTATGAACAGATGGTGCAGAACCTCCGGGAAAAGACCATCTACGGCCAGCGGCTGGAGCCTCCCATCCTTCTTTCTTTAAACCAGCGGGAAGAGGAGATCTTAAAGCTCTATGAGGAGCGCTTCACCGCCCTGGGATTTGAGATCGAGCCCTTCGGCGGGAAAGAATACGCGGTGTACAGCGTCCCGGCCAATCTCTACGGGATCGCGGAGAGGGATCTGCTCCTGGAGCTTTTGGACAGCCTCTCCGAAGACCTTTCCAAGGAATCTGAGGAACTGATCCTGGAAAAGCTGGCGTCCATGAGCTGCAAGGCGGCCGTAAAGGGCGGAGATTCCCTGTCGGTCCAGGAGGCGGAGGCCCTCATCGACGAGCTCCTGACTCTGGACAACCCCTATGCCTGCCCCCATGGACGGCCCACCATCATTTCCATGAGCCGCCGGGAGCTGGAGAAAAAATTCAAGAGGATCGTTTGACATGAAAAAGCCCCTTTTTATCCTGACGGGTCCCACGGCAGTGGGAAAGACCGCCCTTTCCTTAAAAGCGGCCGAAGCCTTTCAGGGAGAGATCATAAGCGCCGATTCCATGCAGGTCTATAAAGGCATGGACATCGGCTCCGCCAAGATAACGAAAGAGGAGATGGGCGGGATCCCGCATCATCTGATCGACGTTCTGTCCCCCGAAGAGCCCTTCCATGTGGTCCGGTTCCAGGAGATGGCCAAAAAGGCCCTGGAAGGGATCTATGAGAGAGGACATCTGCCCATTGTCACGGGCGGCACCGGATTTTATATCCAGGCGCTCCTCTATGACATCGACTTTACGGAGAACGACGGCGACGCGGCCTGCCGGGCCAGGCTGGAGGCCCTGGCAAAGGAAAAGGGGCCGGCCCATCTCTACCGCCTCTTGGAAGAGCGGGACCCAAAAGCCGCCCGGGAGATCCACGCCCACAATATCAAGCGGGTGATCCGGGCCCTGGAATTTTATGAAAAGACAGGAACCCCCATATCCCTCCATAACCAGGCAGAACGGGAGAAAGAGTCGCCTTACCGTTTTGCCTATATCATTTTGAACAGGGACCGGGCGGAGCTTTACAGGCGGATCGACCTGCGGGTCGACCAGATGCTTTCAGACGGGCTCCTGGAAGAGGTCCGCTCCCTGAAAGCCAGAGGATATACCAGGGACATGGTCTCCATGCAGGGACTCGGATACAAGGAACTGCTGGCTTACCTGGACGGAGAACTGCCTCTGGAAGAGGCGGTCCGCATCCTGAAGCGGGACACCAGACATTTCGCCAAGCGGCAGCTGACGTGGTTTCGCAGGGAGAGACAGACCGACTGGATCTCCATGGACGGAAAGACGGAGGAAGAGATCCTGGAGGAGATCCGGGAGATCCTCGCAGCCCGCGGCGTATGGAACAAACAGTAAAGGAGAATATGAAATTGGAACCTTTAGACCAGATGTATCAGAACTTAGGGATCGACCGGCGCGTCCTCTCCCTCGCAGGAGAAGTGGAAGCGTCTTTAAAAGAGCGGTTTTTGGAGATCGACAGGACCGCCGAATATAATCAGCTCAAAGTCCTTTCCGCCATGCAGAAGAACCGCGTGGCGGAAGCGCACTTTTCCGGCTCCACCGGATATGGCTACAACGACATGGGACGGGAGGCCCTGGAGCAGGTCTACGCGGACATCTTCCACGCCCAGTCGGCCCTGGTGCGTCCTCAGATCACCTGCGGCACCCATGCCCTTGCGGTGGCCCTGGCCGCCAATCTGCGGCCGGGAGACCAGCTGCTTTCTCCCGTGGGAAAGCCCTATGACACCCTGGAGGAGGTCATCGGGATCCGGGAGTCCAAAGGGTCTCTTAAGGAGTACGGGATCACCTACGCGCAGGCGGACCTGAAAGAGGACGGCTCTTTTGACTACGAGGCCATCGAAAGATGCATAAATGAGAAGACCAAGCTGGCCACCATCCAGAGATCCAAGGGATACGCCTCCAGGCCGACCCTTTCCGTGGCCAGGATCGGAGAACTGATCGCCTTTTTAAAATCCAAAAAACCGGACATCATCTGCATGGTGGACAACTGCTACGGAGAATTTACGGAGGAGCTGGAGCCCACAGACGTGGGAGCCGATATGTGCGTCGGCTCTCTGATCAAGAATCCCGGCGGCGGCCTGGCCCCCTGCGGCGGCTATATCGTGGGAAGAGAGGATTGCATCGAGCAGGCGGCCTACCGGCTCAGCTCCCCCGGCCTGGGGAAAGAAGTGGGAGCCAGCCTGGGGCTGAACCAGACTCTGTTCCAGGGCCTGTTCCTGGCGCCCACGGTGACGGCAGGCGCCATCAAGGGAGCTGTTTTCGCAGCGGCTCTCTATGAGAAGCTGGGTTTCCCGGTCTATCCGCCTGCGGCGGCGAAGCGCTACGACATCATCCAGGCGGTGGATCTGGGCTCTCCCGAGGCCCTGAAGGCCTTCTGCGCCGGGATCCAGGCGGCTGCCCCGGTGGATTCTTTCGTGACCCCGGAGCCCTGGGCCATGCCCGGATACGACTCCGACGTGATCATGGCCGCCGGCGCTTTTATCCAGGGTTCTTCCATCGAACTCTCCGCCGACGGTCCCTTGAGACCGCCCTATACCGTGTTCTTCCAGGGAGGACTGACCTGGTACCACGCCAAGACAGGCATCCTCTTTTCCGTACAAAAACTGCTGGAAAAAAACTTATTATCTTTCTGATGAATTCATTAAGATTTCGTTTTTTCGGTGTACAGGCAGGAAAATTTATGTTAAACTCATAGTTAGTAATTTTTTCAAATTACAGAGGTTTTTGGAAAAAACAGGAGTGATCTACCAATGCGGACAGCAAAAAACAAATGGTCTCTGCTGCTGTTGCTCCTGTCCGGGATCGTGCTGGGAGGCTTTCTCGGCCAGCTGCTGGGAGGGTTTTCCGCTTTTCAGTGGCTGAACTTCGGACAGAGCTTCGGACTGGCAGAACCCATGATCCTGGATCTGGGGATCCTGACCATTACGTTTGCCCTGACCATCAGAATTACCGTCGGAGGGATCCTTGGCATCCTGATCGCCATTTTGATCTACCGGCTTTTGTAGGATTCCGTTTTGAGCCTGGCTTTTCACTGCGGGAGGCGGCCGCCCCCGCCGACAGAAAGGAGACAGGCCTTTGACAAGAAATACGATCCGGGAACTTCCGGCGCCGGAACGCCCTTATGAAAAGTGCAGGGCGTTCGGAACCTCGGCCCTGTCGGATGCGGAGCTTCTGGCTGTGATCCTCCGGACAGGCACAAAAGGACAGGGAGCGCTGGAGACCGCCAGGCAGGTCCTGGAGCTGGGACCTTTGGGCAGCGGTCTTTTGGGACTTTACCACGCGGTGCCTGAGGAGCTCATGAAGATCCCGGGGATAGGAGAAGTGAAGGCGATCCAGCTTTCCTGCATCGGAGAGCTGGCCAGGAGGATGAGCAGGGAGTCCATCGCCGGGAATTCCCGGTATCTCTGTTCACCGCCGTCTGCAGCAGCATACTTTATGGAAGAAATGCGCCACAGGGAGAAGGAAGAGCTCCGGGTGGCGTTCCTCAATACAAAAGGCCGTCTTCTGAAGGAAGAGGTCCTCTTTATCGGTACTGTGAACAGCTCCCTCATCTCTCCCAGAGAGGTATTTCTGGAAGCGCTCCGGCATCAGGCCGTGAGCCTTCTGCTGGTCCACAATCATCCCAGCGGAGACCCGGAGCCCAGCCGGGAGGACATCCTGGTGACGAAACGCATCCAGAAGGCGGGAGAGCTTTTGGACATCTCCGTAACAGACCATATCATCATCGGGGATAATTGTTATATCAGCTTGAAGGAACGGGGAATATTTTAGGATGAAGAATAAAAAGAAAAAGACTTCTTTTCCGGCCAGATACGTGTTGTTTTTCCTGATGCTCCTATGCATCTCGCTTCTGGCCGTGGACTATTTCAGACCCGGGCTCCTGAGCCCTCTGACCAATGCGGTCAATTCGGTCCTCCTTCCCATGCAGAAGGGGCTGAACCATCTGGGGACCGGCTTTGCCGACACGGCCTACGACTACCAGAGCCTGGAGGAGGCCAGAGCGGAGAATCAGGAGCTGCGGGATGAGGTGGCCGCTTTGAAAGAACAGGTCAACAACTACCAGCAGGGCCAGGTGGAGCTGCAGGAGCTGCAGGAACTGTTTGACCTGTCAGGCCAGTACAGCGACTATGAGATGACCGGCGCCCGTGTCATCCAGAAGGACGCCGGGAACTGGTATCATTCCTTCGTCATCGACAAGGGCGAGGAGGACGGCATCCAGGTGGATATGAATGTGATCGCCGACGGAGGTCTGGTGGGCATCGTCACGGAAGTGGGGCCCAATTACGCCAAGGTGCGTTCCATCATCGACGACGACAGCAACGTCAGCGCCATGTCCTTAAATTCCGGAGATACCTGCATCGTGTCCGGAGACCTGCAGCTCTATGAAGAAGGACGCCTGCGCATAAGCTACATCGACAAAGATGACAATGTATGGGACGACGACAAGATCGTCACTTCCAATATCAGCGATAAATACCTCCCCAATATCCTGATCGGATACGCCCAGGATATTGAAGTGGACAGCAACAACGTCACCAAATCCGGCTATCTGGTCCCGGCCGTCGACTTTGAGCATCTCCAGACCGTGCTGGTGATCAAGACCCTGAAGGTGACAGGTGAGGAGAGTCAGTCTTGAAAATCAAACGGATCTTAGCAATGGCCGTCATCCTGCTTGCGGCCTATATCCTTCAGTACGGAGTCTTTCCGCTGTGTCCCTGGATCGATACGGTCCCCAACCTCCTGCTGATCGTCGCGGTTTCCTTCGGCTTCATGAAGGGAAAGAAGCACGGCATGATCGTGGGGCTTTTCTGCGGCCTGACCGCGGATATCGCCTCCATGGGGACTCTGGGCTTTTTTATGATCGTCTTCATCCTGATCGGTTATCTGAACGGCGCGTTCCACCGCTGGATGTATTCGGACTATATCGTATTCCCGCTGATCGTCACGGCGGTCAGCAGCTTTTTATACGGCTGCTATGTGTATGTGTTCCAGTTCCTGATCCGCGGACGGCTGGATTTCGGATATTATCTGCTCCATATCATCCTTCCGGAGCTGATCTACACGGTGATCCTCACCGCCGCAGTTTACCCGCTCTTGTCCCTTATCAACCACAAACTTGAACTGACAGAACGAAGGAGTGCGACAAAATTTGTTTAGAGAGATTTGGGAAATCCTTTCAGAAGGCTTTAAAAAGATGGTCAAGTCCCGGCTGTTCGTGGTGAGCATCCTGTGTATTGTCATGTTCGCCACCCTGGTCCTGCGTCTTTTTAACCTGCAGATCATCCAGGGCGCCGACTATCAGGATAATTATGTCCAGAGGACGCTCCAGACCGTCAGCGTTTCCGGTACCAGAGGAAACATCTATGACAGGAACGGAAATCTCCTTGCCTACAACGAACTGGCCTACGCCGTTACCATCAGCGACAACGGCTATTATGCCAACGGCTATGAAAGAAACCAAATGCTCCTGCGGCTGATCCCCATTCTGGACGAGCACGGAGAGACTATCATTTCCTCCTTGTCTCTGGCCCTGGATGCAGACGGGACGCCCCGCTATACCACCGGCTCCGAGGAGGAGCGGCTCCGCTTCCTGCGGGACGTCTACGGCCTCAAGAGCGTAGACGAGCTGGATGATGAAGAGGGAGAGTATCCCTCCGACGCCACGGCCCAGGAGATCTTCGATATGCTGAAGAAGCGGTACGGTATTGGTTTTTATGAAGACGGGAGCACTTACGAGATCGACAACACCACGGCTCTGAAGCTGATGAACATCCGGTACGCCATGGCGCAGAACGCCTTCCGCCGCTACGACGCCGTCACCATTGCCTCCGATGTGAAGCTGGAGACAGTGGCAGACCTCATGGAGCACTCGGACGAGCTCCGCGAGGTCAATGTGGAGGAGGAGGCCGTCCGGGTCTACAACGACAGCTATGCGTTCTCCCATATCCTGGGGTATACAGGCCAGGCGGATGAGGAAGAGCTGGAGGAGCTCCAGGCGGAGGATGATTCCTACGAGCTGGGAGACGTGGTGGGCAAATCCGGTATCGAATCCGCCATGGAGCTGGATCTGTCCGGGAAAAAGGGCAGCCAGACCATGTATCTGGACAGCGAGGGCCGGATTCTGGAGGTGACGGAAACCGTCGACCCGGAGAGCGGCAACGACGTCTACTTGAGCATCGACCGGGACCTGCAGGTGGGCATCTATTCCCTGATCGAGCAGAGCCTGGCGGGGATCCTGATCAATAAGATCACCCCCAGCCTGGATTATAAAGTCACGGAAGACACCGATGAATCGGATATGATGATCCCGGTCAAGGACGCCTATTTCCAGTTTATCAACAACAATATTCTGGACATGGATGCCTTCAGCTCCGGCAGCGAGCTGGAGCAGAGCCTCTACGCCAGATTCCAGGAGCGGAAGGCTTCCGTGATCCCGGAGCTCACCTCCCACCTGACGGACGCCTCGGCTCCCGCCTTTGACGACTGCACGGAAGCCATGCAGGATTATCAGGATTATGTCTATGACTATCTGAGGGACAACGACATCCTGCTGACAGGCTCCATGGACTCGGAAGATGAGATCTATCTGGGATGGGTCAATGAGACCGTCAGCTTTTACAGTTTCCTTTATCACTGTGTGGAGCAGGGCTGGATCGATACGGCGAAGCTTTCCACCGATGAGAAATACACCAGCACGGAAGATACCTACCAGGTACTGGTGAACACCTTGATGACGGCCATGGACGGCGATTCCGGCTTCCACAAGCTGATCTACAAATATCTCATCGAGGACGAAGTGATCCAGGGCTACGAACTGTGTCTCTGCCTCTTTGAGCAGGGCGTCCTGGAGCAGGACGAGGAAGCCATCGCCCAGTTAAACACCGGCAGTTCCGCTGCCGCCTACAATTTTCTGATCGAAAAGATCCAGAATCTGGAGCTGACGCCGGCCCAGCTGGCTCTGGATCCCTGCTCGGCCTCCTGCGTGGTGACGGATGTGCAGACGGGAGAGGTACTGGCTTTGGTCTCTTATCCCGGATACGACATCAACCGGTTCTCCGGCACCATCGATGCAGAATATTACAATGAGCTCTACAACGACCTGAGCCTCCCGTTCCTCAACAGGGCCACCCAGGTGGAGACGGCTCCCGGTTCCACGTTCAAAGTCCTGACGGCGGCCATGGGCCTGGAGGAGGGCGTCATCACCGCAGATGAAGAGGTCAACGACACCGGCGTCTTCGACAAGCAGGGGCTGCAGCTCCATTGCTGGAGGACCAGCGGACACGGCCTCCTAAATTCCATAGGCGCCATCGCCCAGTCCTGCAACATCTATTTTTCCGAGATCGGATACCGCGTCTCCCAGAACAACGGAGAATATGACGGAGAACAGGGCATCGCCACCATCCAGAAATACGCCAGCATGTTCGGACTGGGGACCAAGTCCGGCGTGGAGATCGCCGAGAGCGAGCCCCATATCAGCGACCAGAACCCGATCCCTTCCTCCATCGGGCAGGGTACCCATACGTATGCCTGCATCCATCTGTCCCGCTATGTGACGGCCATTGCCAGCAGCGGAAACGTATACAAATACAGCCTGATCTCCAAGGTCCAGTCCAGTGATGGAGAAGTGCTCCAGCAGTACAGCCCCGAGCTGGAGAACCAGGTGGAGCTGTCCCAGTCCACCTGGGATGTGATGCATGACGGCATGGAGGCTGTGGTGGGCTCCGACAGCCAGCATGAAGGTACTTACAGCCAGATCTGGGCCAATTCCCAGGTGCGCAACGAGGTCGGGTTCGCGGGAAAATCCGGTACGGCCGAGCAGGCCGAGGGCCGGGCCAACCACGGTACTTTCATCGGATACGCGCCGGCTCCCAAAAACGAAAACGAAGCCTTCGTAGAGCCGGAAGTGGCAGTTGCGGTCTCGATCCCCAACGGATACGGCGCCAGCAACGCGGCCACCATCTTTGAGCAGGTGCTCCAGCTCCGCTACGGCTATCTGGATCTGGAAACAGTCCTGGAGAACAACAATGCTGCGGATATGAACAGCACCTATATTCCCGATTAAGAGGTGATCAGATGCGCGAGCCGGTCATTATCAAGGGAAACCACTACGGCCTGTCCGTATTCCTGGATCCGGATCTTCCCATGGAACAGCTTTTGGAGGCCGTGGCCTCCAAGTTCCGGGATTCCTCCAAGTTTTTCCGGGATGCCAGGCTGGCCCTTTCCTTTGAGGGACGAAGCCTTACGCCAGAAGAGACCAATATGGTCGTAAATACCATCTGTGAAAATTCGCAGATCCGTATCTCTTGCATCATTGACACGGACAAGACACGAGAAGCCTTTTTCCGGCAGATGCTGGAGGAGCAGGAAGCAAAAGAAAGCGGCAGCCGCCAGGCTGCGGAGGGACTGTTTTACAAAGGGACCCTCCGGTCCGGACAGGTGCTGGAAGCAGAGGGGAGCGTCATCCTTTTGGGGGATGTGAATCCCGGCGCCCGGATCGTCGCAAAGGGAAACATCATCGTGCTGGGCGCCCTGCGGGGAACTGCCATTGCCGGACTCTCCGGCGAAAAACATTCGGTCATCGTGGCCTTGGAAATGGATCCGATCCAGCTCCGCATCGGAGAGGCCTCTGCCCGCACGGGAGGAAAGCACAGGCTTCCTAAAGGCGCACAGATCGCCTATCTGGATTTTGGAGAGCTCCGCGTGGAGCCCCTCTGCAAGGAGGTCATTGACGAGGTACATTTTTGTTGAGGCAGAAATCTGAATTGTGGAGGAAAGAAGTATGAGTGAAGTCATCGTCATTACATCCGGAAAAGGCGGCGTGGGAAAGACGACCACGTCGGCAAATTTGGGGACCGGCCTTGCCATGCTGGGCAAGAAAGTGGTCCTGATCGATACAGACATCGGCCTCAGGAACCTGGACGTGGTCATGGGGCTGGAAAACCGCATCGTCTATAATCTGGTGGACGTCATCGAAGGCGGCTGCCGTCTGAGCCAGGCTCTGATCAAGGACAAGCGGTATCCCAATCTGCAGCTGCTGCCTTCGGCCCAGACCAGGGACAAGTCCAGCGTCTCGCCGGAGCAGATGAAAAAGCTGATCGATTCGCTGAGGGACGATTTCGACTATATCCTTTTGGACTGCCCGGCCGGCATCGAACAGGGCTTTAAAAACGCCATCGCCGGAGCGGACCGGGCCATCGTGGTGACGACGCCGGAGGTCTCCGCCATCCGGGATGCAGACCGGATCATCGGACTTTTGGAGGCGGGAGAGATCCGGAAGATCGATCTGATCGTGAACAGGATCCGCATGGATATGGTGAAGCGGGGCGATATGATGTCCATTGAAGACGTGGTGGACATCCTGGCCGTCCATTTGATCGGGGCCGTGCCCGACGACGAGCATATCGTGATCTCCACCAATCAGGGGGAACCTCTTACCGGTTCCGACTCCATGGCTGGACAGGCCTACATGAACATCGCCAGGAGAGTCACGGGAGAAGATGTGCCTATGCTGGACCTGAATGTGAAGAACGGCTTCTTTTCCAGGCTGGCGGGAGTATTCAAGAAAAAATAAGGGGGAAGAGCCATGGGCTTGTTTGATTTTTTTACCAAGAACAAATCGGGGAACGTGGCCAAAGACCGCTTGAAGCTCCTGCTGGTCTCCGACAGGGCCAACTGTTCTCCCGAGATCATGGAAGCCATCAAAAACGACATCATCAAAGTGATTTCCAAATATATGGATGTGGACACGGAAGCCCTGGATATCCAGATCACCCAGACCCCGTCCGAAGACGGGCACGGACCTGTTCCGGCGCTTTTCGCAAATATCCCAATTAAAGATCTAAAAAATGGGAATCCTAACAAATAAAGGATAAGGCATGTTTAAGTTTAAGGAATACCGTTTTCGATACTACAACATCAGACTGATCCTGTTTGCCCTGGCGCTGGCCGTGGCGGGGATCCTGTTTGTCCGCAGCGCCACCATCGGCACCGGAACAGATACCTTCTACAAACAGATCTTCGGAGTGGTCCTGGGCTTCATCTGCATGATCTTTGTCTCTTTGGTGGACTATCACTGGATCCTGCAGCTGTACTGGCCCATATACGCGGTCAATATCGCTCTGCTCCTGGCCACCAAATTCCTGGGAGTCGGCGGCGAGAGCACGGGAGCCCAGAGATGGCTGAACCTTCCTGTCATCGGACAGATCCAGCCGTCGGAGTTCTCCAAGATCATGCTGATCTGCTT
>CAJFUL010000021.1 GCA_904420245.1 Candidatus Paralachnospira avium | reverse complement strand
CTATCTGAAACAGGAGTCATCGGAGTATATTTGACTTTGTCGAGAATTATATCGTAATTCTTCGAGTTGATTTCCGATAGTCCCATGAAAAAGCGCCGCGGCCGCGGCGCTTTTTTTCACGCTGTGGGAAACTTCGTTCCCATAGAGCAAAAACACTCCGTGGGACCTGTCTGCGGCGGAGGATCCTGCCATGCAGGATCCTTTTTATGGGATCACCGGCGGGGCCGGTTCTGACCCGGATCTGAGGCCTGCCATATAGGCGATGCGGCGGCAGATGCAGAACCAGACGATAAACGGGATGTATGAATCTGTTTTAAAGCATAAAAAATGTTGTATAGAAAAGGCTGTGAAGGATCCGCTCCCTCACAGCCTTTTCTAAATGCTCTTATTTATTTGCAAAATACGCGTAATACAGAATATCGGCAGAAGTATTATCACTGTGTGTTCCGTCGGGATAGGACGACAGTTCAAACAGATAATTTTCATATCCCTTTACCATTGTAAATAAGATCTGGAAGGAATAGGTGTTCCCAACAGAAAACCGCATATCGGACGGATTATTTTGAAGGTCGAAGTTATTTGTGCCAAGACCAATATAAGTGCTTGTCCCGTCTGCTGAAGGGATTCCGCCGCCGCCGATATTATTTTCTGAAAAATTCATAGTAGGCTCTGTGATGCCATACTCATGAGACGGGTAATCGCCGGGGACATAAACCTCGTAGTCAAGCACGCACCATTCGACATCGGAGGGAACCTGATAATCTTCGCTCGAAAGGTCTATCTGATAATATGAGCCGTTCGCGTTGCTCTGGTCTACTGCGTTCTGGACATAGGCTGCATCCTCGGTGGATGTCGTGACCTTTGTTACGCGTACATATACGTTATGATAGGTTTCGTCTTCTGCGGAGTAGTCGGCTATCGTGGCCCACTGACCAAGCGGAACCGGTGATTCTTCAGAAGCGGTGCTTCCGTCGATGGCGGAAGAAATGTCTGCTTCGCTGCCGGATGCCGGCGTTCCGGAAGAAGCGCCGGGTTCTTGTGTAAGCGCCTGGGTGTCTTCAGGCTCTTCTGCCGTTTCAGGCTTACTGGACTCTTCTGGTTTGGAAGCCGCGGATCCTGAGCTTGTCTCGTCTGTTCCGGAAGCTTCTGAGCTGGCAGAAGCAGGCTCCTGTTTGACTTCATTTTCGCCGCCGCAGGCTGTGAACGCCAGCATGAGAACTACTGCAAGCGACATGGCGATGATCCTTTTCTTTTTCATTACATATCCTCCTCTTACAATATACCTATGGATCAGCCTTCCCGGATCTGCGTGGAAGTGCGCCATATGAATATTGTGTTTTCTCTCATTATATCACGGCGATATGACGAAATCTATAGAATAAATTTACCTAATATATCGGAAGACATACCTCCTTTTTGCCGTTATAGGCTCTTCATTTCCCCTTTGCCTTTTTCTGCGCTGCATGAGGCAGCATCCGTATCGGACGCAGCGGACCTCCGCACGGTGGGGATCTTTAAACGCGAGGATGATCGATCCGCCGGTGTTTTGAGGCGCTTTCCGGCAGCACTGACCGGGCAGTCTGAGACGAAGCTCACATGGGATATGGATGGTCTGTCCGGACGGTGTGGGCATGGGAGCCGGGGCAAAAACACTTCGCGGGAACTGTCTGCGGCGGAGAGGGACCTTACCGCTTATGCGGCCCTTCGCAGGCGGGATTCTGTCTGGCAGGATCCTATTTTATGTTTCCCGGATTGAATTTTGATTTTTTGCGGAAATACAGTGAAAAGTATTGCAGCGATAGGATAGGTAAGATATAATTAAAACAAAGAGCTAAAAAATATATAAATAACGGACAACTGTGCGTTTCATGCAGGTGAAAGGAGTATAAAAAAAAGGGGGAAAGAGGATGAAAGGTAAAAAAGGGAAATGGCTGGTGTTTCCTTTGGTTGCCGCGCTTATGCTGACAATGGTTCCGGCAGTGGCGTTTGCGGATCCGACGGATAAGCAGGATGTGCAGGCCGGAGAACCGGAAGAGGGAAACGCCGTCAGAACCGTGGAAGAACAGACGGTGAGAAAAGAAGCGCAGGCAGGTCCCGGAGCAGAAACGGACGTTTTACAGACCGGGGCGGAGACAGAGGCGCGGACCGGCTCCTCAAAGAGCGGTCCGCAGACGGAAACTTCCGTGGCAAAGATCGGAGATACCTATTACGATACGCTTGCCGAGGCGTTTCGGGAAGTGGGGACAAAGGGAACGATAGAACTGGTGGCGGACGCGGAGCTCAGTACAAGAGTGCTTATTGCTGAAGGAAAGGACATCACGCTTGATCTGGGGACATATACCGTAAAAAGCGACGGAGGCTTTTTTAACGGTTATTCGATGCTGTTCGAGAACAGAGGCAGATTTACCGTGACGGGAGAAGGAACGATCAAGGCGGACGAGGGCGCGAATCCCTTTATAGGGATTGAAAACAAGGGCGGAACGCTTGACGTCGTATCGGGCAGCATAGCAGGGAAGGGATACGGCATACGAAATATGCTGAGCGGCTCTCTGAATCTATATGGCGGTACAGTGACAAACCGTTCGGCGATGGCGGATGGGCAGGACTGCGCAGTCTATGCGGGTGTGGGTACTGTCCGCATATCCGGAGACGCGGTCCTGAAAGGATATTCGGCCGCCGTCAGATCCTTCGGCGCAGAGGTTGTTGTTTCAGAAAACGCGTATCTTGAAGGACAGTTTGGCGTAATGCTTTTCAACAATCCGGCAGAAAACACTGAGGCTGCGTCTCATTCTTCCTTCCATATGACCGGAGGAACAATCAGCGCCGGGCAGGGATTCGCGCTTTCAGGAAATAATCTGGAGTCCGCTCTTTGCAGCGCGGAGGTGACGGGAGGCACCCTGAAGAGTACGGCTGAGGTGACGGCTGTCTACTGGCCCATGGAGGGTACGCTTACGGTTGGAGGAAATGCCGTCATTGAAGGCGGGACCGGGATCGAAGCCAAGATGGGAACGATCAATATCACCGGCGGTACGATCACCGGTACAGGAGGGTATCTTGCGGATGAGCCGCAACAGGGCGGTTCGCAGGCTGAAGGGTCGGCTCTTCTTGTATCGGCCCAGATGTATGGAGAAAATACCGGACAGTATATTGACAGTCCGGCTCTTACAGTCAGCATTACAGGCGGCAGCCTTTCTGGAAATCAGGGAAATGCCGTAACGGTATACAATACGGAGGATACAGAAGCCCAGAGCGTCAAGGTGGATGTGAGCGGCGCCGATCTTAACGGTGCAGACGGCAGAGCGGATATTTATGCCGTGAATGTGGGAGGAGAGAGCGGCACTCAGCTGACGGATAAAGATGGGGAAAATCAGATTGTTTCATCCGGATCGCAGACAAGCGTTACGGTAGCTTCATCAGCCGCAGCCGCGGCCGTCGATGAAAACGGAACCGTTTCCTATTATAAGGATACAGAAGCGGCGCTTGAGGCAAATGCGGAAAACACCGGGACTCCTGTGGATATATATATCCTGAAAAGCACGGAAATCAGAAGCGAAGCGCTTGAAAGTGAAAACGTAACGCTGATCATCGCGAAGGGAGTAGACCTGGAGATCGGATCCAACGTTGAAGGGATGAAGGCCGTTGAAACGGTCCGTCCGGACGGAAGCAAAACATATGAGCTGGTACAGGCCCGGAGCGAGATCTATGTGAACGGTGTGTCCGGAGACGATTCCAGGACGGGAGCGGACGCCGCGAATGCAGTAAAGACATTGAAATATGCGCTGCAGGCGGCGGAGGACGGCGGCACCATCTATATCTGCGGCACGGCGGCGGTTGATTCTGATCTTATGGCCGACGGAGTGAAGATCGAGCGTGCGGACGGCTTTGACGGCCTGCTGATCTCGGTAAGCGGGCCGGATGCGAAGCTCACGCTTAAAAATACGTCGATAGACGGTAAGGATAAAGCGGCTGCTCCCAACGGCTATCTTGTCCTTGTCACAGGGGGAGGCACGCTGGCTATTGAAGATGGAGCGGAGCTGACCGACAACAAAACAACTGCCGTGTACGTAAACTCCGGGGGGATTCTGAACATGAACGGCGGCGAAATCTCCGGCAACACGGCTCTTGGCCTGGGCGGAGGTATCCTGTCCGAAGGCGGTTCGGTGACATTGCGAGGCGGCGAGATTAAAAACAACTTTGCCGGACGGGGAGCCGGCCTGGCTCTTACGGATGGAAATGCGCTCCTGGACGGGACTGTTCTTTCCGGAAATGAGGCGGATCTTTACGGCGGCGGGGTTTATTTGCAGGGACTCGCCGGCGGCAGCGTCCTGTTTGAAATGAAGAGCGGCGCTGTTGAGGGAAATATGTCCGGAAAGACAGGAGCAGGTATCTTTGGCTATGTTTATGACGGACCTGTGGATATCAGGATTTCAGGCGGAACGCTCCGGGACAATATTCCGGCGGATGGAAACAAGGGCAGCGCCATCGGTTTATATGGACACAATGGAAGTCTGGCCTACCCGTCGCTTGAACTGAGCGGCAGCCCTGAAATTTCCGGTGACGTTTATTATCAGGATGACTATAAAGACGGGTATGTGATCCGTGTAACCGGGGAATTCACACCGGCTGGTCCTGTGAAAATAACCAGGAGCAATGACCTTTTCGGACTGACTGCCGTCAAGTATTCCGACGGTATCAAGCCCAACAGGGATCATTTTGTTTCAGGCAATTTAGAGGAAGGCTTCAGGATCCAAGGGCAGGAGCTCTTATGGGCAAAGGCCGGTATCGTTTGCTTTTATGATGAAAACGGAGAGGAATACGGGGACAGCCGTCAGAGTGTTGTCATAGGGGAGAGGATCGGTACCGCGCCTGCTCCTGCGAAGACCGGATACAGCTTTGGCGGATGGTATGAAAAGGGTTCCGAAGGACCCTGGGATCTTGAGGAGGATACGGTTCAGGACTCTTTTACAAGACTATATGCGAAATGGGATCTGAATGCGCCCGGAGTTGTTTTGAGGGTTGACGACCGGACGCCCCATGCCGGTTCCGCCGCGACGCTGACGGCGGCTGCATCCCATGATCTTGCGGACGTTGCGTATGTTTATCAGTGGTATAAGGACGGAAAGCTCATAGAAAACGCAGATTCCTATCAGATTTCTGTCACCGCGTCCGGTAAATATACGGTGAGGGTCGCGGCGAATGACGGAGAACAGATATCTCCGGCGGCAGAAGCCGCTCCTGTAACGGTAACGGTCGAGGGCCATATATTCGGGGAATGGACGCAGATAAAGGCTCCGTCCGGAACGGATAAAGGAAGTATGCAGCGCAAATGTACGGTATGCGGATACACGGAGATTCAGAGTATAGGCCTGAACGGCCAGGGACAGGTAACCCCGGCGGAGACAGGCGATGATAACGATAGTCTGCTCTGGCTCCATGTTTTGATGGCTTCAGGTATGCTCCTTGCAGGCAGCCTGCTCTTCCTCAAAAAGAAAAAAGCATAGCGGATAAAAAGGGGCGCCCTGCGGAAAAGCCTGCAGGGCGCTTTCTGTTTTCCGCGGATTTACGGCTCCCGCCGCAGATCAGCCGTATCCCTTCCGGCCGGCGCAGCCATCGCAGCGTCTTTACAGCGCGGCGGCCGGACAAGACGCGAAGGTACGGGCCGCCTTCCGGAAGGAGGAAGGTCGTTTTCGCCCGCGGCCGGCAGAATATAAAAAAACAGTTGACAAAATGCGGATAACGTGGTGTGATAGAGACATATCCGAAACTCTCCGGCGCAGGCCGGGATGTGATATGGAAGCAGGCATTTCTGGGTATACAGGGCAGATCTGATCTTTTAAATCCCCAATGGACCAATTGAACATCGTGCTTACGGGCCGGGATGCGGCCGTAATTTCCCATTGACTTTTATGGGAAACTATATTACTATTATTACAGGAAAAGAACGAACATCTGTTCTGAAATCGGAGGATTGTGCAATGATCAAGGAAGAAAAGCAGAAGGCTTTGGATGCGGCTTTGATGAATATTGAAAAGGCTTACGGCAAAGGAGCGGTCATGCGGCTGGGAGATTCGGCGGCCAATATGAACATCGAGACCATCCCCACCGGCTCTTTGAGCCTGGATATCGCCCTGGGACTGGGAGGCGTTCCCAGAGGGAGGATCGTGGAGATCTATGGACCGGAGTCCAGCGGAAAGACCACGGTGGCTCTCCATATGGTGGCGGAGGTGCAGAAGCGGGACGGCATCGCCGGCTTTATCGATGCGGAGCATGCCCTGGATCCCTCCTATGCCAAGAAGATCGGCGTGGATATCGACAATCTGTATATCTCCCAGCCGGACAGCGGCGAGCAGGCTCTGGAGATCGCGGAGACCATGGTCCGCTCGGGAGCTGTAGACATCGTGATCATCGACTCTGTGGCGGCCCTGGTGCCCAAGGCGGAGATCGACGGAGACATGGGGGATTCCCATGTGGGCCTCCAGGCCAGGCTCATGTCCCAGGCCCTGCGGAAACTGACGGCCGTCATCAGCAAATCCAACTGCGTCGTGATCTTCATCAACCAGCTCCGGGAGAAGGTGGGCGTGATGTTCGGCAATCCGGAGACCACCACCGGCGGACGGGCTCTCAAATTCTACTCCTCTGTCCGGCTGGACGTGCGCCGGATCGAAACGCTGAAGCAGGGCGGAGAGATGATCGGAAACCGGGTCCGGGTCAAGGTGGTGAAGAACAAGGTGGCGCCGCCTTTCCGGGAAGCGGAGTTTGACATCATGTTCGGCCGCGGGATCTCCAGAGAGGGAGATATCCTGGATCTGGCGGCCAAGGAGGGCATCGTGGAGAAGAGCGGCGCCTGGTACGCCTATAACGAGAGCAAGATCGGACAGGGCCGGGAGAATGCCAAGGTGTTTCTGGCCAATAATCCCGCGGTGATGGAGGAGATCGAGCACATGGTGCGGGTCCGTTTCGGCTTTGAGAAGGAGGCTGCTCCGGAACAGCCGGAATAGATTCTGACGTTTCCCCCCATCTCCTTAAAAAGCTTGACAGTACCCACAAAAAAGTTTAAAATTGTAGTGTTGTAGTACTTATGGTATGAGTGAAATTTACGTGCGATAAGGATGTACAATGAAAACTAAATAAGGAGGTGCTCCTGTGGGAGGAACTATAATTGCTGTAGTGATTACGCTGTGTGTTGTAGCTCCTATTACTTGGTTTATTGCAATAGCATACCGGAAAAAGGTATACGAGAGCAAAATCGGAAAAGCGGAAGAAAAATCCAGGGAAATCATAGATGAAGCGTTAAAAGTTGCGGAAACCAAGAAGCGCGAAGCTCTCTTAGAGGCCAAAGAAGAGTCTATGAAAACAAAAAATGACTTGGAGAAGGAGGTCCGTGAGAGGCGAGCAGAGATACAGCGGTATGAAAGACGGGTATTGAGCAAGGAAGAAAACTTGGAAAAAAGGTCCGAGGCACTGGAGAAAAAGGAATCCGGCCTGGTATCCAAAGAAGAGGCGCTGCTTAAGAAGAGGAAGGAAGTCGAGGAACTCTTCGAGAAGGAAGTGCAGGAGCTGGAGAGGATTTCAGGATTTACCTCCGAACAGGCAAAAGAATATCTTTTAAAGACTGTTGAGAATGATGTAAAGCATGACACGGCGAAGCTGGTGAAGGAGCTGGAGGCGAAGGCCAAGGAAGAAGCCGGCAAGAAAGCCAAGGAATATGTGGTTACTGCAATCCAGAAGTGTGCGGCGGATCATGTGGCAGAGTCTACGATCTCTGTGGTACAGCTGCCCAATGATGAGATGAAAGGACGCATTATCGGACGAGAGGGGAGAAATATCCGCACGCTGGAGACTCTGACAGGAGTGGATCTGATCATTGACGATACTCCGGAAGCCGTGATCCTGTCCGGATTTGATCCCATCAGACGGGAAGTAGCCAGGATCGCGCTGGAGAAACTGATCCTGGATGGACGTATCCATCCGGCCAGGATAGAGGAAATGGTGGAAAAGGCCCAGAAAGAGGTCGAGACGATGATCCGTGAGGAAGGCGAGGCCGCAGTGCTGGAGGCGGGCCTTCACGGGATCCATCCGGAGCTGGTAAGGCTCTTGGGCAAGATGAAATTCCGGACCAGTTACGGCCAGAATGCGCTGAAGCACTCCATCGAGGTGGCACATTTGTCAGGCCTTTTGGCGGCAGAGATCGGCGTAGACGTGCGTCTGGCAAAGCGGGCCGGCTTGCTCCATGACATTGGCAAGGCAGTAGATCATGAGATGGAAGGCTCACATATTCAGCTGGGTGTTGAATTATGTAGGAAATACAAGGAATCTCCCACTGTGATCAACGCGGTGGAGGCCCACCATGGCGATGTAGAACCGGAGACGCTGATCGCTTGTATCGTACAGGCGGCAGATACGATCTCGGCTGCCCGTCCCGGTGCGCGCCGCGAGACCATTGAAACATATACCAACCGATTAAAGCAGTTAGAGGACATCACCAACAGCTTCAAGGGAGTAGAAAAATCTTTTGCTGTTCAGGCAGGACGGGAAATCCGTATCATGGTAATCCCGGAACAGGTCAGCGACGACGATATGGTGCTGATGGCAAGGAATATTGCGAAGCAGATCGAATCGGAGCTTGAATATCCCGGACAGATCAAGGTGAATGTGATCCGTGAATCGCGGGTTACAGATTATGCCAAGTAAGACTTAAGAGATAAAAAGCAGAAGGAATCTTTTTGGTTCCCTCTGCTTTTTCTTTTCCCGGCGGCGCCGGCAAAATACGTTTCCGGGAACTGCAAAAGGGCAGGGCTCAGGCATGCCTGCGGGATTCTTTTTTAAACGGTATTGTGCTATAATGGCATCATGTACAGGGCATAAGGAGGAAGATATGGAGGAGATCAAGCGGATAAAGAGGGAGCTGGCCTATAAGGGGAAGATCCTGAACATTTACAGGGATCATATGGCGCTTCCGGACGGCCGCACGGCAGTCTGGGATTTTGTGGAGCACAAGGGAGCCGCGGCCGCGGTGGCGGTGACTGCGGAGGGAAAGCTTTTGATGGTGCGCCAGTACAGAAATGCTCTGGAGCGGTATACCCTGGAGATCCCGGCAGGCGCTCTCAATGAACCGGGGGAGCCCAAGGAAGAGTGCGCCGCCAGGGAACTGGAGGAAGAGACCGGATACAGGGCCGGAAAGCTCACCTGGCTGATGAATGTCAATACCACGGTGGCGTTCTGCAATGAACTGATCGGGATCTATGTGGCGGAAGATCTGACGCCGGTGGGACAGCATCTGGATGAAGATGAGTTTTTGAATGTGGAAGAGCATGAGCTGGACGAGCTGATCCAGATGATCTTTGACGGCCGGATCACAGACGGCAAGACGGCGGCGGCCCTTCTGGCCTATAAGGTCAGCCGCGGTTTGGACTAGCATATTGTGGACATTCCCATCATATAGTAAAAAAGGATCCTGGGTGATGCGGGATCCGGCAGGCAGAGATACGGAGCGCGCGGCTCTGCAGGTATGAAAGCGGATGGAGGATGTCATGGAGAAGAAGATCAAGCTTTGGCAGGCAGGCTGTGTGATATTCGCTCTGTTCCTCATGGCGGGGACTGCGGCAGCCATCTGGACCGGGAAGCGGAGCCAGGAGAACTGGGAGCTTTATTTTACCCAGATCGGAGAGGCTCTGAACCGGGAAGGGTTCGCCAGGGAAAGCTACTTCTTTTATCTCCTGCGTCTCCGCCTGATGGAAGCGGGAGCTCTGTGGATCCTGTCCATGACCGCCTTTGGCGCGGCGGGCCTCTGGCTTTCTCTGGGCTGGCTGGGGTTTACCTGCGGAGTGAGGATCTCTTTAGGAACTCTGGTCTTTGGGACCCGGGGGATCCTGTATTTTTTATGCAGCATCCTGCCCCAGGCGGTCTTTTATGTGCCTGCGCTCCTGCTGCTGTATATGAGGGGGTTCCAGATCTATTCTTTTATGAGAAAACAGCGGGACTGGGGGCAGTACCGGCGGATCCGGATGACGAAGGACATTTTGATCCTGCTCATCATGATCTTCTGTCTGATCCCGGGGATCATTTGCGAGTGCTATATCAACCCGCTCCTGCTGAAAGCATATTTTTAAAGGAGGAAAAGAAATGAAAGTACTGATTCTCAATGGAAGTCCCAGGATGAAGGGGAACACCAGGGCCGCTCTGGAGGCGGTGAAGAACGGGATCGAGAAGGGGCTTGCGCCGGAGGAAGTGGAGCTTTACGACATTTCCCAGCATAAACTGTCTCCCTGCGTGGCCTGCGATACCTGTAAGGGCAATGGCGGCGTCTGTATCCAGCCGGATGAGAGCGCGGAGCTGATCCAGAAAATGTACGATGCCGACGTCCTGATCTTTGGCACTCCGGTCTATTGGTGGGGCATGTCTGCCCAGCTGAAGACCGCGCTGGACAAGATGTACAGCAAAGATGCGCAGTTTAAAGAACTGAAGGCCAAGGGAATCTCCAAAAAAGCAGGCCTCATCGTGGTGGGAGCCGCCGCCACGGACGATCCGGAGTATAAGCTGATCGAAGACCAGATGACATGCATCTGCGGGCATCTGGGATGGAAGCTGACTTTTTCCTATGGGATCTCCGCATGGGAGCCCGGCGAAGTGGCCGGACAGGAAGAGACCATCCGGGAACTTGGCGAGGTTTGGGAAACCTTGAAATAAACATGCGAAAAGCCGCCGGGCTCAATGTGAGCCGGCGGCTTTTTTTGCTCCGTTGGACCGCACTGCGGCGGATATGAAATGAGGGATCCTGCCGCTTATGCGGCCCGCCGCAGGCGGAGGATCCTTTTTATACCAGATCGGCAATATCGTAAATGAGCTGTTTGGATTCTTCCCAGCCAAGACAGGGATCGGTGATGGAACAGCCGTATATATGGCCGCCCACCTTCTGGCTGCCGGGCTCAATGTAGCTTTCGATCATCACGCCCTTGACCAGGTTCCGGATGTCCAGGGAGTGGGTGCGGCTGTGGAGGACCTCCTTCACGATCCGGATCTGTTCCTTGTAAAGCTTATTGGAATTGGAGTGGTTGGCGTCTACGATGCAGGCGGGATTTTTCAAATCCCGTTTTCCATACATATCGCATAACAGTCTCAGATCCTCGTAATGATAGTTGGGCTGGCTCTGTCCGTGCTTGTTGACGGCGCCCCGCAGGATGGTGTGGGCGTAGGGATTTCCGTCTGTGTGGACTTCCCAGCCGCGGAAGATGAAGGTATGGCCGTGCTGGGCTGCCAGGACGGAATTGAGCATGACAGAGAAATCGCCGCTGGTGGGATTTTTCATGCCGGCTCCCACATCCATGCCGCTGACGGTGAGCCTGTGCTGCTGGTTTTCCACGGAACGGGCTCCGACGGCCACATAGGAGAGCAGGTCCGACAGATACCGGTAATTTTCCGGATAGAGCATCTCGTCGGCGGCCGACAGGCCGGTCTCTCTTAAGACCCGCATATGGAGCTTGCGGATGGCCAGGAGACCTTCAAAGAGGTCGGGGGCCTTCTCCGGGTTGGGCTGATGCAGGATCCCCTTATAGCCCTCTCCCGTGGTGCGGGGTTTATTGGTATAGACGCGGGGAACGATCAAAAGCTTGTCCCTGGTATCCTCCTGGATCTTTACCAGTCGGGATACATAGTCGCAGACAGAATCCTCGTTGTCGGCGGAGCAGGGACCTACGATGACCAGAAAACGGTCGCTGTTTCCGGACAGGATGTCGCGGACTTCCTGATCCCTCGCGCGCTTCTTGGCGGTCAGCTCCTCAGACAGGGGAAACTGGCGCCGGATGTCTGCGGGCGTCGGCAGTTTGCTGATAAATTCAAAGCTCATAGCTAGTCTCCTTTTCAGCATATTATTATAGAAGGAATCCATGTGGATGTCAAGAAAAGCCGGAGGCAGTCTTTCCTAAGAAAAAATTAAAAAATTAGTAAAAATCTACTATAGGAATTAAACGGGAAATCTGTTATATTCATGTATATAAAAACCCGGCGGGAGGTTGCAAAAGATGTTCCGGCAGACGGATAGATCGGAAAGAGGAAAGATATTTACAGGGAAGCTGGCGGAGTTCATAAAGCTCCATCCGGTGCTTTCCTGTTTTTTGGTCTCTGTTATCCTCAATATGGCGGTCGAGATCTTGTCCAGACATTCCCTGTGGGAGATGCTGGTCTATATGGTGACGAGGCCCCATATGTTCCTTTTCAATACCTGCATCATTTTCTGGTGCTTTTCCCTGCTTTTACTGGTCCGGAGAAAACTGTTCCTTGGGACCCTTATCAGCGTGCTGTGGCTGATCCTGGGAGTGGTCAACTGCGTTCTTCTGGGGCTGCGGGTGACTCCCTTCAACGGATCGGATCTGCGGCTGACGAAGGATGCCGTTGTGATCGCGGGAAAATACCTGGCCTGGTGGCATGTGGTCCTCATCATAGCGGGGGCAGCGCTCCTGACCGCGGGGATGGTATATCTGTTCCGGAGGCTTCCCAAGCGGCCGGGGAAGCCGGCTAGACTCCGGGGAGCGGCTTTCGCGGCCTTTTCCTTTCTGGCGCTTCTTGGCCTTTCCAGCCTCGGTATGAAGATGGGGGTGCTGGCTTCCCAGTTCGGGAATCTGGCCCAGGCCTATGAAGATTACGGATTTCCTTATTGCTTTGCCAACAGCCTGATCAACACCGGCATCAGCAAGCCGGATGATTACAGCAGCGAGACCGTGGAGGAGATCAAGGAAGAGGATATTGTGCCGGAGGATCACGGCTGGTCGCCGCTGATCTCCGAGGACAGTCCGGTGATCGTAAATGAGCAGGGGGTAGAGGTGACGGAGCAGACGCCCAATATCATCTTCCTGCAGCTGGAGTCCTTCAGCGACCCTCTTAAATATCTTCATATAGAGTGTTCCGAAGACCCCATCCCCAATTTCCGCAGGCTGATGGAGACGTATTCCTCCGGTTACCTGTCGGTGCCTTCCGTGGGGGCGGGAACGGCCAATACGGAGTTTGAAGTGATCACCGGCATGAATCTTGACTTTTTCGGGCCGGGAGAATATCCTTATAAGACGGTCCTCCAGG
This sequence comes from Candidatus Paralachnospira avium, assembly GCA_904420245.1. Lineage (GTDB taxonomy): Bacteria > Bacillota > Clostridia > Lachnospirales > Lachnospiraceae > Lientehia > Lientehia avium. Next base: position 19,107 of record CAJFUL010000021.1, on the reverse strand, counting down.
AAGAGGTCTGCGAGAGCATAGGCTTTGACCTGAAGGAGATCGGCTACCATGCCCAGGCCATCCACAACAACTCCGGGACCTTTTATGACAGATATACGGTATTTTCCAGGCTGGGCTTTGATACCTTTACTTCCATAGAATATATGTCGGATTATGATACCACCTATATGGGCTGGGCCAAGGACAGCATCCTGAAGGATCAGATCCGGAAGGTGCTGAATTCCACCTCCGGCGCCGATATGGTCTATACCATCTCTGTACAGGGACACGGCTCGTATCCGGAGGAGAAGGTGTTGGAGCATACGGAGGTGCAGGTGACCGGCCTGGAGACGGAAGGAGCCACCAATGCCATGGAATACTATATCCAGCAGCTGTATGAAATGGATCAGTTCGTGGGAGATCTGGTGGCCTATCTGGAGGAACGGGAAGAGCCGATGATCCTGGTGATGTACGGGGATCATCTTCCCTCTCTGGGACTGGAGGAGGAAGATCTGGAAAACGGGAACCTGTTCCAGACCGAATATGTGATCTGGGATAATCTGGGACTGGACCGGGAGGAAAAGGACCTGGAAGCTTACCAGCTGGGCGCGTATGTTTTGAGCCAGGTGGGGATCCAGAAGGGGACCATGATCCGGTATCATCAGGCGTGGCTCAAGGAGGAAGACCATACCCAGGAAGAGCAGGAAAAATATCTGAACAAGATGGAGATCCTGGAGTATGACCTGCTCTATGGCGATCAGGATATTTACGAAGGGGAGACGCCTTATGAGGAGACGAATCTCCATATGGGGGTGCAGCCCATATCCATTGACCGGATCATGCAGCAGGAAAAGGAACTCTATGTCACGGGATGGAATTTTACGCCCAGCAGTGTTCTGTATATCAACGGGAAGGCGGTGGAGACGGATTATGTGTCTTCCAACCTGCTTTACACTTCCAACGCCAAGCTGAAGGAGGGGGAAAACCAGATCACGGTGGCCCAGGTCAGCGAGGATAACATTGTTTTGAGTGAATCGGAACCATACATATTGGAGATCGAATAAGGAGACGGAAAATGAAGGTTTTACTGACAGGCGGGGCCGGTTATATCGGGACCCATACGGCGGTGGCGCTGGCGGAAAGAGGCTTTTGCCCGGTCATTCTGGACAATCTTTCCAACAGCTGTGAAGAGGCGGTGCGGCGGGCCGGAGAGCTGGCCGGTACGGAGTTTGCTTTTTACGAGGCGGACTGCGCCGATAAGACAGCTCTGGAGGCGGTCTTTGACCGTCACCGGATCGGGGCGGTGATCCACTTCGCGGGACTTAAGGCGGTGGGAGAGTCTGTATCCAAGCCGCTGGAATATTACAGGAACAATCTGGATGCCACTTTGTCCCTGCTGGAGGTCATGCGGGACCATGGGTGCAGGCAGATCGTATTCAGTTCATCGGCCACTGTCTACGGGACGCCGGAGCGGATGCCGCTGACGGAGGATATGCCCGCGGGCACCGGGTGTACTAACCCGTATGGCTGGACAAAGGCGTTTATCGAGCAGATCCTGCGGGACGCGGCCTGCGCGGATCCGGAGCTTTCGGTGGTGCTGCTGCGGTATTTCAATCCCATCGGAGCCCATGAGAGCGGCAGGATCGGAGAGGATCCGGACGGGATCCCCAACAATCTGATGCCCTACATCTCCCAGGTGGCGGTGGGAAAGCTTCCGTTTCTCCGGGTATTCGGAAACGATTATCCCACGCCGGACGGCACTGGCGTGAGAGATTATATCCATGTATGTGATCTGGCGGAGGGCCATGCCGCTGCCCTTGCCTATGCGGGCAGCCACAGAGGCGCCGAGGTTTTCAATCTGGGGACAGGGACCGGATACAGCGTGCTGGAATTGGTGAAAACCTTCGAGCAGGTAAACGGCGTCCGGATCCCCTATGAGATCACGAAACGGCGTCCGGGGGATGTGGCTCAGTGCTACGCGGACGTCTCCAAGGCGGAGAAGGTCCTGGGCTGGAAGGCGAAGAGAGGCCTTGCGGATATGTGCCGGGATACTTTCCGCTGGCAGAGACAGAATCCGGCCGGATACGGAGGCGCCTAGCATAGAACGGAGGCTTCCGCAATAGAATAGAAGTAACGACGAGCCTGGAGCCGGTTAGATGAATAAGATAAAGAAGATGACGGTTTCCCTCTGCATGACGGTCTGTCTGGCCTGTCTTTCGGTCCTTCCTTCCGCGGCGGCGGAGAGTCAGGGGGAGGAAGAGGCGCAGGGAACGGCGGATCTGGGGATCACGGCCCAGTCGGCCATGCTCATGGAGGCTTCCACCGGGACTGTGATCTATGAAAAAAATGCCGATGAGGCCCTGCGGCCGGCCAGTATCACCAAGATCATGACGCTGCTCCTGATCTTTGACGCCATCGCGGAGGGCAGGATCTCCCTGGAGGAGCCTGTGACCACCAGCGCCTATGCCAAGTCCATGGGCGGGTCCCAGGTGTTTTTGGAGGAGGGGGAGGTGCAGACGGTGGAGACTCTGATCAAGTGCATCGTCATTGCTTCGGGAAACGACGCCGCGGTGGCCATGGCAGAGCATATCGCCGGCAGCGAGAGCGAATTTGTCCGTATGATGAACGAGCGGGCGGCAGGACTGGGGATGGAGAAGACTCATTTTGAGGACTGCTGCGGCCTGACCGATTCGGAGACGCATGTGACTTCGGCCAGGGACGTGGCGGTGATGAGCCGGGAGCTGATCACGAAATATCCCCAGATCGAGGATTACAGCACCATCTGGATGGAAAACATCACCCATGAGACCAGCCAGGGGACCAGCGAGTTCTGCCTCTCCAATACCAATAAGCTGCTGAAGATGAACCAGTCCTTCACCGTCACCGGACTGAAGACCGGCAGCACCAGTCTGGCCAAGTACTGTGTTTCGGCCACGGCCAGGAAGGACGGGGTGGAACTGATCGCGGTGATCATGGCGGCGCCCAATTACAAGGTGCGCTTCAGCGAAGCGGCCAGTCTGCTGAACTACGGGTTTGCCGGGTGCAGGCTCTACAAAGACAGCGACGATTCCAGGGAACCCCTTGAGGAGATCGCCGTCAGGCTGGGAGTCAAGGAGAAGATCCTGCTGCGGTATGGAGGGGATTTTTCCTATCTGAGCCTGGACGGCGAGGATCTGTCCGCCATAGAAAAGACCCTGTCTCTTCCGGAGGCTCTGGAGGCTCCGGTCAGGGAAGGAGATGTGGTGGGAAGCCTCACCTATCAGCTGGGGGATAAGACCCTGGGCACTGTGGATATCCTGGCGGCAGAGGACGCGCCCGCCGCCGGTTACGGAGATTATCTGAAATGGTTCTGGGAGGAGCTGCTGCCGGGGGCTGCCTGACGGCGGCTCAGAGGATCAGAGATCCTTTCGGGAAGGACCGCCGGATCTGGCCGGCGGTCTTTTTTTTCTCTAAAGGAAGTCTGCCGCCGGAGCGGTTTTTTTTTGTTGAAAACCGTTTATTTTGTAAAAAAGACTCCGGACGGACGTCCGGAAAGGAAAACTGCCCTTGTCCGGCGGCTCCTGCTCTGAGCAGGAGCTTTTTTCGCTGCTTCTATACACAGATTTTACATGACTTACAAAACCTTTACAAAAACTATACATAGCTTTGGTGTCTTGAGAGATGGAATCATGATAATTTAGGAAAGAGATAAATCAGGTCGATCAAGAAAGAGGAGTGATTATGAAACAGTCATTTAGTATTGTTGGAAGCAGCAAAGCGAAAAGCCTGACAGAAAAAATTGCTTCCCGAATCTTCCTGGTCTGCGGTGTCTTTGCGATCCTGGCCGTGGTGGTCATCACAGCCTACATGATCATCCAGGGGACACCGGCTCTGGGAAAGGTAGGGATCGGAGAAGTCCTGCTGGGCACCTCCTGGGCGCCTACGGCGGACAGCCCCAGCTTCGGGATCCTGTACATTATCCTGACGTCCATCATCGGTACGGCGCTGGCATTGCTGATCGGCGTGCCCATCGGTCTGTTCACCGCCATCTTCCTGTCGGAAGTGGCGCCGGCGAGAGTGACAAAGATCGTGAAGCCCGTCATTGAGCTTTTGGCCGGTATCCCTTCTGTGGTTTACGGCCTTGTGGGCCTCCTGGTCCTGAACCCTCTGATGTATAAGCTGGAGCTGGCTGTGTTCAAAGGTTCCACCACGCACCAGTGGACAGGAGGAGCCAATCTCCTGTGCGCGGTCCTGGTGCTGGCCATCATGATCCTTCCCACGGTCATCAACATCAGCGAGTCCGCGCTGCGGGCAGTCCCCAGGGATTACAGGATGACCTCCCTGGCCTTGGGAGCCACCAGGATCCAGACCATCTTCCATGTGACCCTTCCGGCGGCGAAGTCCGGCATCGCCACGGCGGTGGTCCTGGGCGTGGGCAGGGCCATCGGAGAGGCCATGGCCATCACCATGGTGGCCGGAAATTCGGTGAACCTTCCGCTTCCCTTCAATTCCGTCCGGTTCCTGACGACGGCCATGGTCAGCGAGATGTCCTATTCCAGCGGACTTCACCGCCAGGTGCTGTTCACCATCGGACTGGTGCTGTTTGTGTTTATCATGATCATCAATCTGGTGCTGAGCAGGATCATGAAGAAAGGAGCGCAAGATGCAGGCAAATAGTATCTACATAAAGAAAAAGCATCCGGGAGATGCGGTCCTGACCGGACTTATCTATCTGTGTGCCATGATCTCCATCCTGCTGGTGGTAGGGATCATCGTCTATGTGTTTGTCCGCGGCATAGGCCAGGTTGACTGGACGTTCCTTACCACGGTAAAGAGCAGCAGGAACGGGACTTACGGGATCGCGGGAAACCTTCTGAACACGTTGTATATCGTTGTGATCACCCTGCTGATCGCGACTCCTCTGGGAGTGGGCGCGGCCATCTACCTGAATGAGTACGCAAAGCCGGGAAAACTGGTCCGTGCCATTGAGTTCACGACGGAGACGCTTTCCGGTATCCCTTCCATCATCTTCGGTATGTTCGGCATGGTGTTCTTTGGAAATGTGCTGGGACTGGGATATTCCATCCTGACCGGTTCCCTGACTCTGACCCTTCTGATCCTGCCGCTGATCACCAGGAATACCCAGGAAGCCCTGCGGACGGTGCCCGACAGCTACAGGAGCGGCGCCCTGGGGATCGGAGCCACCAAATGGTATATGATCCGCACCATCCTGCTGCCGTCGGCCATGCCGGGCATCATCACCGGCGTGATCCTGGGCATCGGCAGGATCGTAGGCGAATCGGCAGCCCTGATCTTCACGGCAGGCAGCGGTTATTTCCTGCCCAACAGCGTGGGCGGAGCCTTCTCGAAGATATTGGAATCCGGAGGAACCCTCACCATCGAGATGTATCTGCGGATGACCAACGCGGAATACGACGAAGCCTTCGGGATTGCCGTGGTGCTTCTGGTCATCGTGCTGTTTATCAACGCCCTGACCAAGTTCCTGTCCAGGCGCTTTGACGTGACGAGACTGGATGAACGGCAGAAGAGAAAGAGGAAATAGGAGGAAAGATATGCTGTCCACGAAAATATCAACAGAAAAGCTGAATTTATATTATGGAGAGAACCATGCCTTAAAAGACGTGAACATGGAGATCAAGGAAAAGGCGGTCACAGCCTTCATCGGTCCTTCCGGCTGCGGCAAGTCCACTTTCCTGAAGACTTTGAACAGGATGAACGACCTGGTCCCCGGGGTGAAGATAGACGGAAAGGTGCTTCTGGACGGGGAGGATATTTATGATCCGGCTGTGGATACGACCCTCCTGAGGAAAAAGGTGGGCATGGTGTTCCAGCAGCCCAATCCTTTTCCCATGAGCATCTACGACAATGTGGCTTACGGCCCCAGGATCCACGGCATCAAGCAGAAGGCCAAGCTGGACGAGATCGTGGAAAAGAGCCTGCGTTCCGCGGCCATCTTTGACGAAGTCAAGGACCGGCTGAAAAAATCCGCTCTGGGCCTGTCCGGAGGACAGCAGCAGAGACTCTGCATCGCCAGGGCGCTGGCGGTGGAGCCGGAGGTGCTCCTGATGGATGAGCCCACATCGGCTCTGGATCCCATCTCCACACTGAAGATCGAGGATCTGATGGCGGAACTGCGGCAGGACTATACGGTTGTGATCGTGACCCATAATATGCAGCAGGCTGCCCGTATTTCGGACTATACGGCGTTCTTCCTGGTGGGAGAGATGGTGGAGTTCAATACCACCGACGAGATATTCGCGCGTCCCAAGGATAAGAGGACGGAAGATTACATCACCGGACGTTTCGGTTGATGGAAACATAGAAGGAGGTTTTGGTTGTGACGACGAGAGTGAATTATCAGAAGGAGCTGGAGGAGTTAAACAGGTCCTTGGAGGAGATGGGGGATCTGGTGGAGAACAACATCGAAAAATCTCTGGCATCCTTCGAGAAGCGGAATGTGGAACTGGCCCAGGAGATCGTCCGGGGCGACAGGGCCGTAGACGATATGCAGCGTTCCATCGAGGCCCAGTGCCTCTCCCTCATGCTGCATCAGCAGCCGGTGGTGGCCAGGGATCTGCGCCTGGTCTCTTCGGCTCTGAAGATCGTGACGGATCTGGAGCGGATCGGAGATCACGCCCAGGACATCGCGGAGCTGGTGCTGCGGATCGGTGAGGCGGACGTGGTCCATGATGTGGGGCATATCATCGAAATGGCTACCAAGGCCAAAAAGATGATGAAGGATGCCATCAGCGCTTACATCAACCGGGATACGAAGCTGGCTTTCCAGGTCACGGAAGCCGATGATGAGGTGGATAACCTCTTTAATGTGGTCAAGGAAGAGATCGCGGTCCTTCTCCAGGGCAAGAAGGAGACGGTGGACAACTGCGTGGATATCCTGATGATCGCCAAATACCTGGAGAGGATCGCGGATCACGCGGTCAATATCTGTGAATGGACAGAGTTCAACGAGACCGGAAACGTGAAGAATATCCGCCTTTTGTGATTACAGAAATCATAGGGAACTTTACGGAAACTTTACAGAAAATAAGGAAAACCCTGATGGTTCCCGCAAAAAACCAGTGGTATATTGTGGGTGTTCCAAAGGAAAAGTAGAAAACAAAAAAGGAGAGTATTGAAGATGAGAAAGAAAATTCTCGCGGCAGTTATGACAGGCATGATGCTCTTTTCTTTGGCAGCATGCGGAAGCAGCAATGAGGAGACGACAGCGGCTACTACGGCTGAGGCGCAGGGAGATTCCACCGAGGCTGAGGGCGATACAACAGAGGCCACACAGGCGGCAGGCGATCTGAGCGGTTCCATTTCCCTGAGCGGATCTACTTCCATGGAGGTAGTTGTGACGGCGCTTCAGGAAGCATTCATGGAAGCCAATCCTGATGTAACGGTAAATGCAGAGTATGTTGGTTCCGGCGCAGGTATCGAGGCCGTTACCGCCGGCACCGTGGACATCGGCAATTCTTCCAGAGCCCTGACCGATGAGGAGAAATCCGCAGGTGTTGTTGAGAACATCATCGCCATCGATGGTATCGCCATCGTGACCGATCCTTCCAACGAAGTATCCAGCCTGACCCAGGATCAGCTGGTATCCATCTACACCGGTGAGATCACCAACTGGAGCGAGGTGGGCGGTTCCGACAGCCCCATCGTTGTCATCGGCAGAGAGGCTGGTTCCGGTACAAGAGGAGCTTTTGAGGAGATCCTTGGCATTGAAGATCAGTGCGCGTACTCCTCTGAGCTGGACAGCACCGGCGGCGTGATGGCCAGAGTCGCAGCTACTCCCGGAGCCATCGGCTATGTATCCCTGGATGTGGTAGATGACACAGTAAAGCCCCTTCAGCTTGACGGCGTGGACGCTACTGAGGAGAACATCAAAGCCGGTACATATGTGCTGAGCCGTCCCTTCGTGATGGCCACCAAGGGTGAGATCTCTGAGCAGAGCGAGCTGGTGCAGGCATGGTTCGACTACATCGCCAGCCCCGAGGGCCAGGACATCATCACAGGAGCAGGCCTGATTCTTCCCGACTAACGGATTCGGAAAGGCAGCGGTTTACAAGAATCTGAAAATCGTTTACACTAGTAGGGTGAGCAGGCTTCCTGCCCACCCTGCTTCTTTTTTGCAGGAAACGGGGACCTGAGCAGAGCGGAAATGCTCTGTGGGAGGCGCTCTTTGTTCCCGGAAGAAACCGCGCCGCTTCGCGGCTGCGCCGGGACCTGCGGATACAGGGGTTTTTAAGCGAAACAGCATCAGGAGGAATCGATGGAACTGATCTATGTCATAGAGGATGATGAAAATATACGGGAGCTGATCACAGCGGCCCTTGCCAGCTATGGGTATCAGGTGGAAGCCTTCGAGGCGGCTGAGCCGGCGCTGGAGCAGATCGTAAAGGACCGGCCTTCTCTGGCTATCTTTGACATCATGCTTCCGGGGATGGATGGCCTGGAGGCCATTGAGGAGATCCGGAGGACGCCCCAGGTGAGCGGGACGCCCATCATTGTCCTGACGGCCAAGGATAAGGAATTTGATAAGGTGATCGGTCTGGACCGGGGAGCCGACGACTATATGACCAAGCCCTTCAGCGTGCTGGAGCTGGCGGCCAGGGTCCGTTCCCAGCTGCGGCGGGAGAGCGGAAAGGATCATCAGCTGGCCGACAGGCTGGAGGAAGGGAACCTGGTGATCCGGCCGGAGACCAGAGAGGTCTTCCTGGACGGCAGCCTGCTCCACCTGACCTTAAAGGAATATGAGCTCCTTAAATATCTGGTGGAGAATAAGAACCGGGTCGTCACCAGGGAGCAGATCTTGAATCAGATATGGGGTTATGAGTATGAGGGGGAATCCAGGACTCTGGATATGCATATCCGGAGCCTCCGCCAGAAGCTGGGAGATAATGGAGCGGAACTGATCCGGACGGTCCGGGGAGTGGGATACCGTTTTTACGGGCAGGAGAAGGAAGATTGAAAAAGGCCATATTCAGAAAATTTGTATGGATCATTTTGCTGGCCCTTCTGGCCAGCAATTTGGTGTTCTGCCTGATGATGGGCGGAAGGAACCTCCGGCAGACGGAAGAAGACCTGCTGGACCGGCTTTACATGATCGACTACGCCCTGGATTACACCGGGGATGTGGAGCAGGAGATCCAGGAAATCTGCTCCATCGAGGGCAACGAGAATATCCGTGTGACGGTGCTTACGGCAGACGGAGAAGTGCTGGCGGACAACGGAGTGCCGGACGATGAACAGGAGCAGATGGAGAACCATCTGGGGAGGGAGGAAGTGCAGCAGGCCCTGAAGGAGGGCCGGGGCTTTGCCCAGAGGTATTCTTCCACCATCCACCAGCAGATGCTCTACGCGGCCGTCCAGACGGAGGAGGGGTATATCCTGCGGCTGGCGGTGCCCTATGAGGGGCTTTTTACGTATCTGAGGATCCTCATACCGGCGGCGCTGACGGGGATCGCGGTGGCCATGGCGGCCTCCTTCTTCATGGCGGAGCGGCTGGCCCGTTCCATCACAACGCCTCTCAATGAGATCGCGGCGGAGCTGCGGAAGGTGGATAAGGGAGAACCGGAGATCTTCATGAAGCATTACCGCTACGACGAGCTCAATGTGATCATAGACGCCGTGAACCAGATGTCGGCGGAGATCGGCGGTTATGTGAAGAAGCTGGAGCTGGAGCGGATCATCCGCCAGGAATTCTTTTCCAACGCTTCTCATGAGCTGAAGACGCCCATCACCTCCATCAAAGGCTATACGGAGCTTCTGGAGAGCGGTCTGGTGACCAAGCCCGACGTGCAGAAGGATTTTCTGGGCAGGATCGAGACGGAAGCGGACCGCATGACGAACCTCATCAACGACATCCTGATGATCTCCAAGCTGGAGACCAAGGATGTCCAGGTGGAGATGACCAAGTTCCAGATCTATCCTCTCATCGAGGACGTCTTGTCTTCCATTACTCCCATGGCCAACGACTACGGCATCAAGGTGGTGACGGAGTGCAAGCCGCTGACGGTGAAGGCCAACGTGCAGCAGATCCAGGAGCTCCTCAGCAATCTTCTGGTCAACGGCATCAAATACAACAAGCCGGACGGGATCGTCCGCCTGACCGTCACCGCCGACCAGGAGGATATGATCCTGGTGGTCAGCGATACGGGAGTGGGGATCCCCAAGGAAGCCCAGCGGCGTGTATTTGAGCGGTTTTACCGGGTGGACAAGGGCAGGAGCAAAAAGATGGGCGGCACCGGTCTTGGCCTTTCCATCGTAAAACATATCGTCAGCTATTACGGAGGGAGCATCAAGCTGGAGAGCCAGGTGGATGTGGGGACCACCTTTACGGTGCGTCTTCCGGTGATCGCAGAATAAACGGGATCCTTGGGAACCGGTCAATTCAGTTCCGCGATGCGGGTGACGGCCACATAGATCTCCGAGATCTTATACCAGGTGCGAAAGTCCACCACGCCTGTTTCCGGCAGACCGAAGACGGACTGGAAGGCGCGGACGGAATTCCTGGTGGCTTCCCCGTAGATCCCGTCGGGATTCAGGGAAGGGATGGCGCTGTATACGCTGGCGATGCTGTTGAGCTGTTCCTGCATCTGCTGTACTTTCGGCCCGCTGGAGCCTATGGTCAGGTTCTCTCCCGGCCAGGAGGCGGGGATCCCGGAGATCTGTTCCGCCGTATTGATGTACATATCCTGCCCATAAAAGTGGCGGAGGATCTCAATGGGAGAATATCCCTGGTCCCCCAGCTCTTTGGAGCCCCATTGGGTCATCCTTTTGGGAGGGAGGGAGGCAGCCCGGGAGAAAGAACTCCAGCTGTCCGGTCTCTTTGTGATAGACGATCTTTGAGAGAAAAGCATGTGCGGCCCGGTTTTTGGAAGCTGTGTCCAGAGCCGGGGAGGCAAGCAGTTCAGAAAGGCTTTCGGGGAACTCCCCGGAAGCCTTTCCGGCATCCTGAGGATGGTTTTCCCGGGGAGAAGCATCCGGCGGATACGCAGCGCCTTCCTTTCGGATGGGAACGCTGTCCCGGAGCCCGAACCGCTGCCGCAGGAGAGCTTCTTCCGCTTCCAGATCCCAGCAGGTCTTTTGGTATTCCTCCAGGGTATCGGCGCCTCCCAGGTAGGCCTCCCTGGCTCTGGCTTTTTTTCGGCGCAGCAGCGCGAGCTGGGAGACGGGGAGGGGATCGGGATACGTTCCGGAGGACCGGGAGGAGGTTCTGGGAAGGAGATGGAAACGGCCGGGGAGCAGAAGACGGGACAGGGAGGAGAGGACAGCCTCCGTCAGTTTCCTTTCGCTGATCTGATGGGAGACTGCGCACTTGCCCTTCAGATACCCCCAGCACTGGAAGCTCCCGCAGCGCTTTCCCGATGGGGAACGGCGGGAAGAGTACGCCAGGCTGCGGCCGCAGGCGGAACACTTCACCAGGCCGGAGAGCCAGTGGGCCGCCGCTTCCGGCGGACGTCTGCCGGAGCCTTCCGTCTCCCTGAGGCGCCGGCCCGCCGCTTCAAAGAGCGCTCTGTCTATGAGGGGAGGAAAAGCTCCCTCCCGGATCACGGGGAGGCCGGAAGCGTCGTCCCTGCCCCACCGCAGGAGACCGGCGTACATGGGATTTTTCAGGATGTAGCGGATGGCCCTGGCCTCGAAAGCGCCGCCGGAGGCGGTCCTGACGCCGGCCGCGTTGAGCTCTCTGGCGATCTGGAGGGGACTGGCTTTCTCACGGACATACCGGGTGAAGATCCGGACGATCACGGAAGCCTCCTCCCCGGCCGGCTCCGGATGGGCGCCCGGGTGGGGGATCCGGTAGCCCAGGGGCGGCCTGGCCTGAAAGCCACCCTGTCTGGCCTTTTCCTGCATGCCTCTGGATACGTCGCCGGAGAGGCGGATGGAGTAATATTCGTCCATCCATTCGATGATCCGCTCCATCAGGCTGCCAAAGGGATCGGAGGAGATTGGTTCGCTTATGCTGACCACTTCCACCTGGTCCCGCTTCAGCATGCTCTTGTATACGATGCTCTCCTCCTGGTTCCTGGCGAACCGGGAAAATTTCCAGACCAGGATCACGTCGAAGGCGTGGCGTTTGGCCAGGGCGATCATTTGCAGGAACTGGGGACGGCGGCTGGCGTGCCGGCCGGAGATGCTTTCCACGAAAATATGGGCGGGATCCACACAGACGGCGTGGTCCGCGGCATATTCCAGCAGAAGGCGTTTTTGGGAGCTGGGAGAGAGCTCGGCCTGTTCCTGGGTGGAGACCCGGATATAGAGGGCGCCTCGTCTTGGAGTCATATAAAATGCCTCCCGGATGTTTTGGTATATGGTATGCGGGAAGACGGGAAAATAGGGCGGGAAAAGAAACGAAAGGATCCTGCATAGGGACAGGGCCGGCGGAATAGAACCTAAATAAGGCCATGGATCTTGAGGGAGTATGGGAAAAGAATTGGAGATCCGCGTGTGGATCGAAACGGAAGAGGGGCCGAGATCTTATGAAGGACTCACGGAGGCGGAACGCCTCCTGCTGGCCCGGATATGGAATGAGAAGGCCGCGGAGGCCCTGGATATGGAATTGAAAGAAAGTCAGCCGGCTACCGCGTGTTCCCGGGATAGTTCAGTGTGAGACCGGACACCGGCAATACGGCCATGGGCCGCACCCCTCCCAGGACCGGCTGACAGATCTATTATACTCCGGGAGCGGAGGAGAAGCAAGAGAAAAACCCCGGAGGCTTCCTGCCTCCGGGATTTTATTCTAGTGGAGCATAGGGGATTCGAACCCCTGGCCTCAACAATGCGAATGTTGCGCGCTCCCAACTGCGCTAATGCCCCTCACAATTATCCATTTTACCACATTGGCGGAAAAAGTAAAGAGGAAAATACAGAATATTCACCTTTTTCTTTCCGGAGCATAGGGTAAAGAGAAAGGAGGAATCATATGGATTTTGGAACGCTCGGCAGTGTGGTAGGCATCACGGTCATCTGCTATCTGGCTTCTCTGGCCGCCGAGGCCGCGTCCTTAAAGGATAAATGGACTTCCGTGATCTGCGGAGGCCTGGGAGGGATCCTCGGAGGCCTGGGATTTTTCTTTATGCCGGACTATCCGGCGGGAGACGTGATCTCGGCCATCGCCGTGGGGATCGTCTCCGGCATGGCGGCGTTGGGGAGCAGACAGATCATCGGACGCAAAAAAGAAGAGAAGGAAGGAGAAACGTGATGGCGGAGAACTACTACTGTACCGAAAACGACTGTTATAAGGAAGGGACAAAGCTTTCGGGCACGGAATATCTGATCGTCCACAGCCCCGCGGTGTATCCGGCCGTGATCCGGGCCGTTTCCGGTTCCAACAACTGGTACAAGAGGTGGAACAAGCCAGGAGTGGAAAAGCTGGTCCATGGTTTTATCGACGATACCGGCGTCTATTCCTTTGCTCCCGATACCCTCGCCTGCTGGCAGATCGGAGATTCCTGGGGGAACAAAAACTGCATCGGGTACGAGCTCTGCGAGCTGGATACGGCGGAGGAGTTTGGGAAGATGTGGGATCACGCGGCGGCGCATTACGCGTTTCTCTGCCAAAAATACGGCCTGACGCCGGAACGGGTGATCGGCCACTACGAAGCGCATGAAAAAGGATTTGCTTCCAGCCACAGCGATCCGGAGCCGTATTTTAAGCGGTTCGGAAAGAACATGGCGGATTTCCGCCGGGATGTGGCGGCGGTCATGGAAGGAGGAAGCGCGGGATCCGGGGCTACGGCGGAGACTTATGAGCCCTGGGCCCACGGGACGGTGGTCAATCTGGAGGACGGAGATCTGTTAAACGTCCGGACCGGTCCCGGCGTATCCTACGGCCTGCTCTCCCAGTGGCCGAAGCTGGCGGAGGGAAACGAGGTGGATGTGCTGGCCCGCTATGACAACGGCTGGGCCAAGATCAACATCCAGGGAGCGAAGGGCTATGTGAACGCCTGGTATCTGGAGATCCGCAGGCAGGAAGGCGGTTATGCCTCCTGGGTGGGAAAGGCGGCAGGTCTGGGAGGCTCCCGCCTCAATGTCCGGACCGGTCCCGGCACCTCCTACGGCCTGCTTTCCCAGTGGCCGAAACTGGCGGAGGGAAACCTGGTCGGCGTCACCGGAGAGAGCGGCGGCTGGTATCAGGTGCGCATCGAGGGAAAATACACAGGCTGGGTCAGCAAGGCGTATATCGAGAGGGCGTAAGATCCCCGCACTTTTTTCCATAAGGCCATCCAATCGGGGCATGAGACCCGTTTTCCGTCGCAGTACTGGGTCAGGATGGGCTGCTTGACGTCGGGACGGGAGAGGTAGTTGGTGAAGATGTCGTCCACGACCACGGAAATGCTCTCGAAGATATTCCGGCCGTAGATCCATTTATGGTCGTAGGCGGTGGAGGAGGTGATGGTGAAGTCATAGCCTTTGTTGCGGTACCACTCCGTATACACCCGGTTCATGGTAAAGGACATGATGGCCAGCACATTGGCGGTGATGGTGGACTGGGGCCAGTTGGCGTAGATCTCGCTGGAGGCCACGTTTTTGATATAGTCCTTATAGGGGACATAGTAATTGGGGGCTGAGGTGTTGTTTAAGGTCCCGTCGTGGACCACGATGGTCTCCGGCACCACCACCCGGCTGAGGACGATATTGCCGCTTTCGGAGATGGGCTTGACTTCCGGCTCGGCGATCTTGGGCGGGTATTCTCCGTAGAGGGTATGGTCGGGGATGTCGACCGGCGGCGCGGCTCCCTGGGAGGAGACGGGACGCAGGCGGATATTCTGGATGGAGGTGGCGTCGGGAAGGACCTCGGAGCCTTCCACCACCTGGGTCTCGTATCCGGGAGCGGAGACGGTGATGGTGAACTCCGCGTAGGGGCGCGACTCGCCCGGCGCCATGCTGTATTCCAGCGGAGGAGTCCCCAGGGTGACCTCTTCTGTCTGGCCGGAGGTGTCCGTGGTGAGCTGCTCCACGGTCCGGCCGTCTCCTCCGGTGACGGAGATGGAGACGGAAGCGCCGTTTATGGGGAAACTGTTCAGTGAGGAATTGACGGTGACCATCAGCTTTCCGCTGTCCACCGCGTCTGTTTGGGCTGTTTTTAATCGCAAGGGAAATCTCCGCAGTTTTATTTGTATTAGAATATGGCGGAAATGATTTTTTGGTGATATGATAGAAAAAGAAATTCCTGCGGGAAAAGGGTTGAAATGTAGGACACATTGTGGTAGAATTTTTACAATTTGAGCCTAAAGACGGGACCTGGGGAGAAAAGGCCCGGAGGCAGGTTTTTTACACATTTGCAAGCTTACGAAAGGGGACGGTGGATAGATGAAAGCATTTCTGATCTTGGAAGATGGGACCGTTTTTACCGGCACCAGCATCGGCGCGGTGAAAGAGGTTATCAGTGAAATCGTTTTTAACACGTCGATGACAGGTTATCTTGAAGTTCTCACAGACCCTTCTTATGCCGGACAGGCAGTTGTAATGACTTACCCGCTTCTGGGAAATTATGGTATCTGCTATGAGGATATGGAGTCGGCCAGGCCCTGGCCCGACGGGTATATCGTCCGGGAGCTTTCCCGCATGCCCAGCAACTTCCGCAGTGAGGATACGATCCAGCATTTCCTGGAGAAACACGACATCCCCGGCATCGCCGGCATCGACACCAGGGCCCTGACCAAGATCCTCCGGGAGAAGGGCACCATGAACGGGATGATCACCACCAACGAAGTTTATGATCTGGAGGAGATCCTTCCCAGGATCCGGGAGTACGCGCCTGCCGGCGTGGTGAGAAAGACCACCTGTCCGGAGAAGTATACTCTTCCCGGAAACGGTCCCAAGGTGGCCCTCCTGGATCTGGGGGCCAAGAGGAACATCGCCCGTTCCCTCAATGAGAGAGGCTGCCAGGTGACGGTATATCCCGCCTATACCAGCGCGGAGGAGATCCTGGCGGACGGCCCGGACGGGATCATGCTCTCCAACGGCCCCGGGGATCCCAAGGAGTGCGTGGAGATCATCGCCGAGATCAGGAAGCTCTATGACACGGATGTGCCGATCTTCGCCATCTGCCTGGGCCATCAGCTCATGGCCCTGGCCACGGGAGGCAATACGTATAAGATGAAATACGGCCACAGGGGAGGAAACCATCCGGTGAAGGATCTGGCCACCGGACGAGTCTACATCTCCTCCCAGAACCATGGATATGTGGTGGATACGGATTCGCTGGATGAAAAGGTGGCGGTCCCCGCTTTCCGCAATGTCAACGACGGGACCAACGAGGGCCTTTCCTATACCGGAAAGAACATCTTCACGGTACAGTTCCATCCGGAGGCCTGCCCCGGCCCCAGAGATTCCGCGTATCTGTTTGACCGGTTCCTTAAGATGATGGAGGTGACTGAGTAATGCCTAAGAATCCTGAGATCAAAAAAGTACTGGTGATCGGCTCCGGTCCCATTGTCATCGGACAGGCCGCCGAGTTTGACTATGCCGGCACCCAGGCCTGCCGTTCCCTGAAGGAAGAGGGGATCGAAGTGGTGCTCCTCAATTCCAATCCGGCTACCATCATGACCGATAAGGATATTGCCGATGAGGTCTATATCGAACCTCTGACTGTGGAGGTGCTGGAACAGCTCATCGAGAAGGAGAAGCCGGACAGCGTCCTTCCCACCCTGGGCGGACAGGCCGGACTGAACCTGGCCATGGAGCTGGCGGATTCCGGTTTCCTGGAAAAACACCATGTAAAGCTGATCGGCACCACGCCGGAGACCATCCGCAAGGCGGAGGACCGGCAGGAGTTCAAGGACACCATGGAAAAGATCGGGGAACCCTGCGCGGCGTCCACCGTGGTCCATGACGTGGAGTCGGGCATTGCGTTCGCGAACCAGATCGGCTATCCGGTGGTGCTGCGTCCCGCCTATACCCTGGGCGGCAGCGGCGGCGGCATCGCGGCGGATGAAGAAGAGCTGGTGGAGATCCTCCAGAACGGCCTGCGGCTTTCCCGTGTGGGAGAAGTGCTGGTGGAGCGGTGCATCGCGGGCTGGAAAGAGATCGAATACGAAGTCATGCGGGATAGCGCGGGCAATGTGATCACCGTATGTAATATGGAAAATATCGACCCGGTGGGCGTCCATACGGGAGACAGCATCGTCGTGGCTCCTTCCCAGACTCTGGGGGACAAGGAGTACCAGATGCTCCGGAGCGCGGCTCTCAACATCATTGACGAGCTGAAGATCACCGGCGGCTGCAACGTCCAGTTCGCCCTCCATCCGGAGAGCTTTGAATACTGCGTCATCGAGGTAAACCCCAGAGTGAGCCGTTCTTCGGCCCTGGCTTCTAAAGCCACCGGTTATCCCATCGCCAAGGTGGCGGCCAAGATCGCCCTGGGCTATACCCTGGATGAGATCCCCAACGCCATCACCGGAAAGACGTACGCCAGCTTCGAGCCCATGCTGGACTACTGCGTGGTGAAGCTGCCCCGTCTGCCCTTCGATAAGTTCATAAGCGCCAAGAGGACCCTGACGACCCAGATGAAGGCCACCGGCGAGGTCATGAGCATCTGCACCAACTTCGAGGGCGCCCTGATGAAGGCCATCCGTTCCCTGGAGCAGCATGTGGACAGTCTCATGAGCGAGGACTTCTCGGGAGATACCGGCGAGGAGCTGCTGGAGCGCCTGCACAGGGTGGATGACAGGAGGATCTATGTGATCGCGGAAGCCATCCGCAGAGGCGTTTCCTACGATGTGATCCATGACATCACCAAGATCGACAAGTGGTTCATCGACAAGATCGCGATCCTGGTGGAGATGGAGAAGCGGCTGTCCTCAGAGCCTCTGACCAAGGAGCTTCTGGCGGAGGCCAAGAGGATCGAATTCCCGGACAATGTGATCGGACGCCTCACCGGAAAGACGGAAAAAGAGATCAAAAACCTGAGAAATGAATACGGCATCCGGGCCGCCTTCAAGATGGTAGATACCTGCGCCGCCGAGTTTGCGGCAGAGACGCCTTACTATTATTCCTGTTTCGGCAGCGAGAATGAGGCCGACGGCGCCCGCACCAAGAAGAAGGTGCTGGTCTTGGGTTCCGGCCCCATCCGCATCGGTCAGGGCATTGAGTTCGACTTCTGCTCCGTCCACAGCACCTGGGCCTTTTCAGAGGCGGGGTACGAGACCATCATCATCAACAACAATCCGGAGACGGTCAGCACCGACTTCGATATCGCCGATAAACTGTATTTTGAACCGCTGACTCCCGAGGATGTGGAGAACGTGGTGGAGCTTGAGAAGCCCGACGGCGCTGTGGTCCAGTTCGGCGGCCAGACGGCCATCAAGCTGACGGAAGCCCTGATGAAGATGGGCGTGCCGATCCTGGGCACTTCCGCCGAGGACGTGGATGCGGCCGAGGACAGAGAGCTCTTTGACAAGATCCTGGAGGAGTGCTGTATCCCCAGGCCTGCCGGCCATACGGTCTTTACCTGTGAGGAAGCCATCCGGGCAGCCAACGATCTTGGTTATCCGGTGCTGGTGCGTCCCTCCTATGTGCTGGGCGGCCAGGGCATGCAGATCGCCATCAACGACCAGGATATCACGGAATTCATCGGAGTCATCAACCGGTTTACCCAGGAGCATCCGATCCTGGTGGATAAATACCTGATGGGCAAGGAGATCGAGGTGGACGCCGTCTGCGACGGTACGGACGTTTTGATCCCCGGCATCATGGAGCATATCGAGCGGGCGGGGATCCACTCCGGCGACAGCATCTCCGTATATCCGGCCCAGAGCCTTTCCGATAAGACCAAGAGAGTCATCGAGGAATACACCAGGCGTCTGGCCAGGGCGCTCCATGTGCGGGGCCTCATCAATATCCAGTTCATCGTCAGCAACGACGAAGTATATGTGATCGAGGTGAATCCACGTTCCAGCCGGACGGTGCCCTATATCAGCAAGGTGACCGGGATCCCCATCGTGAAGCTGGCCACCCAGGTCATCATCGGAAGCACCATCCGGGAGCTGGGATATGAGCCGGGCCTTCAGGCGGAGGCGGATTACATCGCCATCAAGATGCCGGTGTTCTCCTTTGAAAAGATCCGGGGCGCGGACATCGGGCTGGGACCGGAGATGAAGTCCACAGGAGAGTGCCTGG
>CAJFUL010000020.1 GCA_904420245.1 Candidatus Paralachnospira avium | reverse complement strand
TTCGTTTCCATAGAGCAAAACACTCCGTGGGAACGCACTGCGGCAGAAAGGAATCCTGTCGCCTATGCGACCCGCCGCAGGCGGAGAATCCTGCAAAGCAGGATTCTTTTTTACTCTATGGGACCTGTCTGCGCCGGACAGCCCGCCGCGGCCGGAGGCTCCCGCCCGGAGAGGGACGGGGCCGATTGTATTCCCATTACAAAAATGAAGGGGTTATTTAGTACAAACAAGTGGTGCCAGTGTTTGTAATAAAACATATAATGTCATTACAAACTTTAAATTTTCTGTATATTATCAGAAAGTGCATAATGTACAGAAAATTATGGGGTACAGAAATATATGAAAGAAGGGAGAAGGAGAACATGAAGAAAAAGCTGATTGCCATTTTCATGGCGGCGGTAATGGTGATGGGATTTGCGGCCTGCGGATCTGGGGGTGGATCGGAGACGGACGGCACAACGGCTTCGGCCGGAGAGACCAGTTCGGAATCGGGCTCCGGTTCCGGATCAGGGGAGGTTTTCAAACTGGGGGCGTTCCTTCCTCTGTCCGGTTCATCGGCTGCTCCAGCATTGGAGGCGCAGAATACAATTGAAGCTTTTGTGGAAAAGGTTAATGCCAACGGCGGCATCAACGGCGCGCAGATCGAATTTACCGTATACGATACCCAGACCTCTGCGGAGGAAGCGGTGAAGGTGGTCCAGAGAATGCTGGACGAGGATTTTAATGCTATCGTAGGTTCTTTAAATTCCGGAGAGATCCTGGCGGCGGGCCAGCACCTGAACAATTCAGAAACCTTTACTGTATGTATGGGAACATCTGCTACATATATGCAGCAGGATTGGGAGTATATCTTCCGCCCTGCCACCAATGCCACCAACGCGGCCAATTATGTGGTGGATATGATGAAGGATTTAGGATATACAAAAGTGGCCATCATCAACGGCCAGGACGACGCGGCGCTTTCTGCCGGGGATGAGTTTGAAGCCAGCTGTGAGGCCAACGGGATCGAAGTGGTGGCGAGGGAGAGCTATGACTCCGGCGAGACAGACTATTCCGCTCAGGTCACCTCGATCCTGGCAGCGGAGCCGGAAGCTATTTATACATCAACGATCGGACAGGACGGCGGCCCCATGGTGAAGCAGATCCGCCAGAGAGGCTGGGATGGATTCATCTTCAACAGAGAGGCCTTCCAGCTCTACATGATCGACATTGCGGGCGAAGAGCAGTCCGATTTCGTGGCCTTCCCCAATCCCTATGTCAACTACAGGTCAATTGAGGATTGTGACGATGAATTTGTAAAAGAAGTCCTGCAGATGTATTACGATTATGCAGGCAGTATGCCGGAGACGGACTGTGTTTACAAGGCGTATGACTGTATGCTGACCATCCAGGAAGCGGCCAGGATCGCGGGAAGCAATGATTCTACAGCTCTTAAGGATGCTGCTGCTCAGATTCAGATCCAGGGCTGCGGCGGTACTCTGGACTTTACGGCAGGCGACCGGGAGGGGTATCCGGAAGGACGGTCCTGGATCATCAAGGACGGAAAATATCAGCTGTGGACAGACTGGCTGGAGAACGGCGGATATGATACCTTCCTGGAAGAGACGGGAAGAAGCAAGTAACGTGTATTGTGTGCAATGTGCAAGCAGAAAAGGATGCCTGATCATCTTGACAAGTGCGTCAGGCATCCTTTTTCTGCTCTAAAGAGGTGAAAGTATGGAAGTATTTTTGGGACTGCTTATATCGGGACTGGCCCTGGGAGCTGTTTACAGCATGATCGGGATCGGCTACAGCCTGATCTATAAGGCCTCGGGCCTTATGACCTTCGTACAGGGCGATATTCTGACGCTGGGAGCTTTCCTGGGGCTGACCTTTAATACAATGTTGAGACTCCCTTACTGGCTGTCTCTGATCTTGACTGTGGTAGTGGTATTTCTCATCGGATTTTTGATCGAAAAGGGGATCATCCGGAGGCTTTTAAATAAGGATGTAAATTTGATCTACATAGTACTGTCTACCATCGCTCTGTCCTATGTGATCCAGAACGGAGCCCAGGCCATCTGGGGCGGCACATACCTTTATTTCCCCTCCGTATTTTCTGTGACAACGGTGGAAATCCTGGGAGTGGCGGTCCAGCCGGAGGTGATCCTCTGCTTTGTAATGGCTTTAGTGGGAATGATCTGCCTGTATATCTTTATGAATAAGACAAAAAACGGCACGGCCATGAGGGCCGCTTCCATGGACAGGATGGCGGCGGAGGCCTGCGGGATCAATGTCTCCTGGACGACGGGACTAACCTGGGGCATCGCGGCAGGACTGGCGGCGGCAGGCGGCATGCTGGTGGGCCCCATCTACAGCGTTTATATCACGCTGGGCGCTTCGCTGGGAAAAAAGGCGTACGCGGGAGCCGTCATCGGCGGATACGGAAATATGTACGGCGCCATGGTGGGCGGCCTGCTCCTGGGGCTTTTTGAAACCTTTGCCGCCGGATATATCTCATCGGAGTATAAGAACTTAATGGCCTATATCCTGCTGATCCTGTTCCTGTTTATCCGGCCCACCGGGATCTTCAATGAGAGAGCCATTCAGGACGAGTAAAGGAGGGAAAGACTTTGGAGAAAACACAGAAAAACCGTATGAAGCCGTACATATGGAAGCTCCTTTTGGTCCTTGTCTTACTGGCGGTTCCCCTGATCTTTTCCGGGAGCGATTACATCATGCTGATCATCTGCATCGCCATGATCTATCTGGTGGCAGTTTCGGGGCTGGATATCCTGTTTGGATACTGCGGGCAGATCTCGCTGGGGCACGCGGCTTTTTATGCCATAGGCGCCTATACTTCCGCCATCTTATATAACCGCTTCCAGATCCCGATGATCCTGGCTATCATCGCCGGAGCTGTTCTGGGGGCCCTGGTGGGAGCGGCGCTGGCCTATCCGGCGTCCAACCTGGTGTTCCACTTCCTGTCCCTGGCCACGGTGGCCTTTGGCGAGATCGTCTACCAGCTGCTGATCCATTCGCCGGGCAAGATCACAGGAAACTTTAATGGGATGTTCACGGACCGGATGCGGATCTTTGGGATAGAGCTTTCTACTTATAAGATGTTCTATTATTTTATGCTGGTGATCGCCGTTGTTTTTATTATAGGAAAGATCTTTTTGACGAAGTCCAGAGTTGGCAGGGCCTTTACGGCCATCCGGGACAATAGCGTGGCGGCGTCTGGAATGGGCATCAATGTGAGAAAGTACAAGATCCTTTCCTTCGCCACCAGCGCGTTCTATACGGCCTTTGCGGGGGGACTCTATATGTTCCTGGCCTGTTATGTCCATCCGGACCAGTTTATGCAGAAGCAGTCGGTGATGTTCCTGACCATGCTGCTGTTTGGAGGCACAGGATCTGTGATCGGACCTATCATCGGCGTGCTGGCGGTGACCACCATCAATGAATCTCTGCGATTCCTGGAGGAGTATCAGATGCTGATCTATGGGATCCTGCTGCTGATCGTGATCCTGGCCATGCCGGGAGGGATCGCAGGTACTGTCAAGAAGATCTACTGGGCCGCGAAGCGTAAGTTCAGCAGAGTAAGTCAGGAGGGATGAAGATGCTGTTGTCTGCAAATGAGATCACCATACAGTTCGGCGGGCTGACGGCGGTGGACAAAGTCAGCATCGACATAGAGGAAAATAAGATCACCGGGCTCATCGGACCCAACGGGGCCGGGAAAACCACCTTTTTCAACTCCATCAGCGGGGTGCTGAAGCCCACCGAAGGCCATGTGACCTTTCTGGGAAAGGATATCACCGGGAAAAAGCCCTATCAGATCAATGAGCTGGGAATTTCCAGGACGTATCAGATCATCAATCTGTTTAAGAAGATGACGGTCCTTGACAATGTGATGGTGGGGATGCACACCAGACTGAAATCCGGATATTTTTCCTCCCTGCTCCATCTGCCCGGGGAGCGGAGGGAAGAGAAGGAGGCTTATGAAAAGGCATACCAGTGGCTGGATTTCGTGGGGCTCAAGGACAGAGCCCGGGAGGAGGCCGGAAATCTTTCCTACGGCAAGCAGAGGCTTTTGGAGATCGTAAGGGGACTGGCCAGCGGGCCGAAGCTCCTTCTTCTGGATGAGCCGGTGGCCGGTATGAACACGGCGGAAAAGCTGGAATTCGACCAGCTTTTAAAACGGATCCTGAAGCTGGGCGTCACCATTTTTATGATCGAGCATGACGTAAATCTGGTCATGGGAGTCTGCGATTCCATCTATGTGCTGGAATATGGAAAGCTTCTGGCCCATGGACGGCCGGAAGAAGTGCAGAACGATCCGGAAGTGATCCGGGCATATCTGGGAGGTGAGTAAATGGCGCCGTTATTGGAAGTCAGGGATTTTCATTATTACTATGGACATATCCATTCTGTGAAGGGCATCAACCTGAGGGTGGAGGAAGGAGAGATGGTCACCATCATCGGCGCCAACGGAGCCGGCAAGACCACGACCCTCCAGACCATTTCCGGCCTTACAGAAGCCAGGGGGATCCGGGGAAAGATCCTGTTTGACGGGAAGGAGATCCAGGGGCTCAAGGGACATGTCATCACTTCCAGAGGCATGGTGCAGTGCCTGGAAGGCCGTCATGTGTTTTCCAAGCTGACGGTGGCGGAGAACCTGCGGGCCGGGGCTTACCGGAGAAAAGACGCCAAAGGCATCAAAGACGACCTGGATTATGTATACGCCCTGTTTCCCAGGCTTCTGGAGCGGGAAACTCAGCTGGCGGGCACCCTTTCCGGCGGCGAGCAGCAGATGCTGGCCATGGGCCGGGCCCTTATGGGAAAACCGAAGCTGATGCTCTTGGATGAGCCCTCCCTGGGGATCGCGCCCATCGTGGTGCGGGATATTTTCAGGAGCCTGAAGGAGATCAATCAGAAAGGGATCACGATCCTCTTTGTGGAGCAGAATTCCAAGATCGCTCTGGAAACGGCCAATAGAGGATACGTCATGCAGGTGGGAGAGATCGTGGCGGAAGGCACCAGCAAAGAGCTGATGAGCGACGAGACGGTAAAGAAAGCGTATCTGGGAGGATAAGAGAGATGGAAGGACAGAGGGAGCTTTTGGAAAAACTGAAGCAGTATGACACGCCCAGCGTCACCAACGTGGTGGCCACCTATCCGGGAGACAGGGAACACTGCCTGGGGCTGTATCATCCCTGGGAGACGGGATGGTATACCGATGAGAGGCTGAAATGTATGTACCCGGAGCTGGGAAGGATGGCCGGATATGTGGTGACGGTCACCTTCGGCCTGCCGGATCCGGGCTTTGACCGGCTGAGTTTCCTGGATCTTTACAGGGCCATTGAAAAGACGCCCAAACCGGTGATCCTGGCCATGAAGCAGGATTTTCCGGAAGAGATCAAGCGGAAAAACGGGCTTTGCGGCGGAAATATGATGACGGCCTTTAAATCCCTGGGCGTCATCGGCGTGATCTCCGACGGCCCCTCCCGGGATCTGGACGAGGTGCGGCCCATGGGGATGCAGTATATGCTGACCGGCGTCTGCGCAGGTCACGGGGACTTTGCCATCCGCGCCGTCAATACTCCGGTGGAGATCTGCGGGATGATGACGGCTCCCGGGGAGATCATCCATATGGATGAGAACGGAGCGGTCAAATTCCCGGCGGACCGGCTTGGAGAGGTGGAAGAGAGGCTGGAAAAGCTTTCGGCCCATGAGGCGAAGAAGCAGAAGCTCCTGGCGGAGCATCACGATGCGGAAAGCCTGGCGGCCATCATGGCGGACCAATATAAATAGGAGGCGGAAGCATGATCGTAAACAAGATCCAGACATTGGGAAAATACGCGTATCTGGCAGAAAAGTTTGAGAAGGCGTTTCGTTTCCTCCGGGAGCAGGAGCTTCTGACCCTTCCCGCAGGCCGTTATGAGATCGATGGGGAAGAGGTCTACGCCATGGTACAGGAATATGAGACTTCCCCCTTTGAAGAATTGAAGATGGAGAGCCACAGAAGATATTTTGACATCCAGTATGTGGCGGAAGGACGGGAGATCATGGAAATGGCGTACAGCGCATGCCTTACCGTGGACACTCCCTATGAAGAAAAGGCGGATGTGGCTTTTTATCAGGATCCGGAGCTGTGCAGCAGGGTATATCTGGAAAGCGGACAGTTCGCCGTGGTATCGCCGGAGGAGGCCCATAAGCCCAGATGCGCCGCGGGAGCGCCGGAAAAAGTGAGAAAAGTCGTATTGAAGATCCGTGTATGATGGTGGAGGAAATTGTCATGAAGATCAAGTTTGACCAACTGGTGGAGACTTTTGAGGAGATTTTAAAAAGCAGAGGAGTGAAGGAGGAGACGGCCCATATTGCCGCCCTGAACTTTGCCAGGACCAGCGCTGACGGCGTATATTCCCACGGCGTCAACCGGTTTCCCAGAGTCATCGAGTATCTGGATAAGGGAGTGATCGACGGAAACGCGGAGCCGGAGTGCGTGTTTGCGGCAGGAGCTCTGGAACGGTGGGACGGCCATATGGGACTGGGAAATGTCAATGCGGCCAAAGCCATGGACCGGGCCTGCGACCTGGCCAAGATCCATGGGATCGGCATCGTGGCCATCGGAAACACCAATCACTGGATGCGGGGGGGAGACTATGGCTGGCAGGCGGCTGGCCGGGGCTGCATAGGCATATGCTGGACCAATACGACGCCCAATATGCCGGCCTGGGGCGGACTGGAACCCAAGATCGGGAATAATCCGCTGATCCTCTCGGTGCCGGTTTCCGATGGAAATCATGTGGTGGTGGATATGGCCATGAGCCAGTTCGCCTATGGAAAGATCGAGCTGGCCAGGATGAAGGGAGAGATGCTCCCTGTGCCGGGAGGCTGGGATACGGATGGAAACATCACGAAGGATCCGGCCGAGATCGAAAAGACGCACCGTGTGCTGCCGGTGGGATACTGGAAGGGCTCCGGTCTGTCCATCGTACTGGATCTGGTGGCGGCAGTGCTGTCCGGGAAGAACAGCGTCACGGACATCGGAAGAAAATACGAGGAAGAGGTGGGCCTTTCCCAGGTCCTGATCGCCATCGATCCGGAGGCGGCCGGCACCAGGGAGGATACGGACCGGATCGTGAAGAATGTGGTGGACGACATCAAGGCTTCCACGCCGGAGAAGGAGGGTGGCTCCATATTTTACCCGGGCGAGATCGAGATTCGCACCAGAAAGGATCATATGGAAAACGGGATCCCGGTGTTGGAGGAAGTCTGGGAAAAGATCCAAAATCTCAAAAAATAAGAACGGAGGAAAAATCCATGAGGATCAATGTGAAAGAATTAAAAACATTTTGCATGGACATCCTGACTTCTGTAGGGATGCCGGAGGAGGAAGCGCGGATCCTCACAGGGACGCTGCTGGACGCGGACCAGAGGGGAGTCAAGTCCCACGGGGTCATGAGCCTGGGCAGATATGTGGGACTTATGGAGAACGGTACCATGCCTAAAAAGGTGGATTATAAGGTGGAAACCGACAATCCTGTCATCGCGGTCTGGGACGGGAACCGCTGCTGCGGACAGGTGCTGGGCCATCTGGCCATGAAATGCGCCATAGAAAAGGCCAGGACCTACGGGATCGGTTTTGTGGGCGTGAAGAACAGCAACCACTTCGGAGCCGGCGCCTACTACGCGAAACTGGCGGAAAAGGAGGACATGATCGGGATCGCGGCCTCCACCGGAGATCCCACCATGGCGCCCTGGGGCGGGACCACCAAGCTCATCGGCAATAATCCTCTGGCCATTTCCGTGCCGGCGGGAAAGGAACTGCCGGTGACCCTGGATATGGCCCAGAGCGTGGTGGCCTTTGGAAAGATCAACAACATGAAGCGGCAGGGATATAAAGAGGTCCCGGCAGGCTGGGCGCTGGACGCTGAGGGGATGCCCACCACCGATATCGACAAGGTGTATTCCGTGGTACCTTTAGGCGGATACAAGGGCTTTGGCCTGGCGCTCATGGTGGACGTCATCAGCGGGCTTTTGTTCGGCGGCGGTACGGGCAGACTGGCAGAACCGGATAAGCTGGGACCGGCCCATACGTTTATGGCCATTGACATCAAGGCCTTTGGAGATGCGGAAGCTTTTAAGAAACGGATGGATGACCGCGTGGAGGAATTGAAGTCCTGCAGGACGGCCAAAGGTACGGAGAGGATCTATATGCCGGGGGAGATCGAGGAGAGGTGCTTTGCCCAGTCACAGGAGACGGCGGACATCATTCCCGAGATCGTCGATGACCTGAATGCCCTGGCGGAGAGACTGGGAAGGGAAGTACGGCTTCACGAGGCTTCCTGATAGGGAGGAATTTGACCAATGCTGGATGTGGGACTGACAGAGAGGATCATTGAGAAGCTGGCTGACTGTACGGATTACAACATCAATATCATGGATGAGAAAGGGATCATCATCGCCAGTACGGACAAGAGCCGGATCGGCACCTTTCACGAGGCAGCCTTTGAGATCGTGCAGAAAAATCTGGAGAGCCGGGAGATCACCGGGGAGGATACCTTCCTGGGGACCAGGGAAGGGGTCAACATGGCCCTGAAATATAAGAGCAGGACCATCGGCGTCCTGGGACTTACCGGTGAGATCGAGAAAGTGAAGATCGTGGCTCTGGTCGTGAAGAAAATGGTGGAGACCATGATCGAGTTTGAGTCGCACAAGGAAAAGACATTGAAGAGAAAGACGGAAAAAGAGCGGTTCATCAACAGCCTTTTCTATGAAGATATTTCCAGGCGGGAGCTTGCTTCCATGGCCCAGTCCCTTGGCTATCCGGACGTGCCCAGGATCCCGATCCTTTTGACCTGCGAGCGGCTTGAAGAAGAGGAGATGGTCCGGGAAAAACTGAGAGATCATATCCTGGAAAAAAGGCAGGACGACATTTTTATAGACGAGAGAAACGGGGAGATCCTGATCTTCAAAGGATTCCGGGGCGCAGAGGAAGGTTTTTTTGAAAATTATAAATACGAGATAGGAGATTATCTGGGGCGGCTCCTGCGCTATATGCAGGATCAGGAGATCGAGTACAGGATCTATGTGGGATCGCTCCAGAGCACGATGGTCTATTACCGGTATGGCTACCAGCACTGCCGCTGGCTGCGGAAGAATGTGTTTTCGTCCAAGAGGAGCGTTTTCTTTTACGACCATCTGGATGAATATCTGAAGAGCCAGACGCCGTTCATGGAATTTCATCAGATCTTTGAAGTATTTGGGGGACTCTATACGGATGAGTTCAAAAAAATGTATATCGAGAACATCGGAGCTCTCTATGAGCATAATTACAGCCTGCAGGAAAGCAGCAGCAGTATATTCGTCCATAAAAACACTCTGATCTTCCGGCTGGATAAGATCAGGAGACAGCTGGGCCTGAATCCTTTCCAGAGCGACAAGGATAAGGAGCTGCTCAACGCTTTCTATTATTATCTGAAACAACTGGCTTAGATCCCATCTGGAGAAGGACCGGTCCCGGCATGTGCCGGAGAATGGATCTGCGGATGGGGACGGCGGCATACCGGCCGGAGCAGCGCTGCGGCCGGCCTATCAAAATAACTGGAGGGAAAGCCATGAAAATTGTTGTATTGGATGGATATACGGAGAACCCGGGCGATCTGAGCTGGAAGGATCTGGGTGATCTGGGCGAGCTGACTGTATATAACCGGACGGCCGGAGAGGAGATCGTCCGGAGGATCGCGGATGCGCAGATCGTCATCACCAACAAGACTCCCATCAGCAGGGAAACCCTGGAAGCCTGCCCGCAGATCCGGTATATCGGGGTGCTGGCCACGGGATACAACGTGGTAGATGTGGAAGCGGCGGCGGAGAGAGGGATCCCGGTCACCAATATCCCCACTTACGGAACTGCGGCGGTGGGCCAGTTTGCCATCGCCCTCCTTCTGGAGATCTGCCATCATATCGGCTATCACAGCGAAGCTGTCCGCAGAGGCCGCTGGGAAAACAACAAAGATTGGTGTTTCTGGGACTATCCGCTGATCGAACTGGCCGGGAAGACCATGGGGATCATCGGTTTCGGCCGCATCGGCCAGACGACGGGGCGCATTGCCCGTTCCATGGGCATGGAGGTCATCGCCAACGACGCCTGTGAAAATCCGGAGCTGGAAAAAGAGGGGTTCCGCTATGTGGAGCTTTCGGAGCTTCTGGCCCGGTCCGATGTGGTGGTGCTCCACTGTCCCCTCCTTCCCTCCACGGAAGGGCTCATCAATAGGGAGACCATCTCCAGGATGAAGGACGGCGTGATCCTCATCAACAACTCCAGAGGGCCTCTCATCGTGGAGCAGGATCTGGCCGACGCCCTGGTGAACCGGAAAGTCTATGCGGCGGGGCTGGATGTGGTGTCCTCGGAACCGATCCGGGGGGACAATCCGCTGCTGAAAGCGCCCAACTGCATCATCACGCCCCATATTTCCTGGGCCCCCAGAGAGTCCAGGAAGCGGCTGATGGATATCGCCGTTGAAAATGTGAGGGCGTTTCTGGACGGAAATCCGGTCAACGTAGTCAACTGAGCTGCGAAAAGATAAGGAGCAGGCTCCCCCAGGGGCCTGTTCTTTTCTTGCTCTATAGGAAACTTCGTTTCTATAGAGCAAAAACACTCCGCGGGACCTGACTGCGGCGGGAAGCCATATGCCGCGTTGCGAGGTTTATGCTTCGTTGCGGCCGCTGTCAAAGGAGCGCCGCCTGCGCCGGACAGCCGCCGCGGGCGAAGGATCCCCTGATCCCCTTCTCCAAAAATAGGTTTTGGACAGAGCAGGGGCGCTCTGTGGGAACAGGGCGGATGACCGGGATACTCTTTGTTCTGTGCAAGCGCCGGATCCTGTGTTATAATAAGAAAGAATTTATTCCGACGGGAGGCAGATGATAATATGGAAGAAAAACAATATGGAAGCCAGGAGCGGCCTGACGGGGAGCAGGAAGCGGCAGCTTCTTTTCCGGAAGCGGACCGGGAACAGGACAGCGGGACCGGGAGCCGGCCTGAGGATATCCAGTCTCAGGGAAACGGACAGGATCCGTCCGCGTACGGTTATCAGCAGGGCCAGAGTCCGTACAGCGGCCAGCCCGGTTATGGTCATCAGCAGGGTCAGACTCAGTATGGAGGTCAGTCCGGCTATGGATACCAGCAGGGCCAGGCTCAATACGGAGGCCAGCCCGGCTATGGTTATCAGCAGAGCCAGGCTCAGTA
>CAJFUL010000019.1 GCA_904420245.1 Candidatus Paralachnospira avium | reverse complement strand
GAGAGGGTGGGATTCGAACCCACGCGCCCTTGCGGACAAACGGTTTTCAAGACCGCCTCGTTATGACCACTTCGATACCTCTCCAAAAGTGTGCTTGAATATTCTACTACACTGGAAAAGGCTTGTCAATAGAAAGTCTTGAAGATTTCAATTTTCTTTTTCGCCGTGTTTGCCGTTTCACACGCGCAAAAAATATATTACCACTATTTTTCTTCAATGTCAATTAAAATTATAATTTTTTTCTCCGGCAGTTTTTCCACCGGGCAGATCACCGCTTATACGCTTTCATCCGCAGCCTCACATAGTCGGCATACCACTTCCCATCCTTATATAATACAGGCCGCAGCGCCTCCACGGCCCTGCTCTTGATGGCTTCCCTGTGTTCC
Organism: Candidatus Paralachnospira avium; assembly: GCA_904420245.1. Taxonomy (GTDB): domain Bacteria; phylum Bacillota; class Clostridia; order Lachnospirales; family Lachnospiraceae; genus Lientehia; species Lientehia avium. The sequence continues at coordinate 37,010 of CAJFUL010000019.1, read as the reverse complement.
GGCGCCGAAACTGCTTCAAAAGGCGTCCTGACAAACATATCGATCCAATCTCTCATGCCGCCGTCGCCCTTCAATTCTGTAGGGCGCTCAAACAGCACCGCGTACCGCACCTGGAGTCCCGCCTCTTCCACCATGGAAGCGTACTCTCCAATACTCGGAAAATAAAAGGGCATTTTATAAGAATACCCGTATTCCGCAAACGCCTTTTCCAGTTCGCCATGGATCCGGACGTTGTTCCCCGCTCCTCCCATTTCAAATACGAACTGTCCCTTTTCCCTGAGGGCGCGGCCCACGCACTCCAGCATGGCCGCCTGTTTTTCCTTTTCGATCCAATGGAACACCGCATTGGAAAAGACGGCGTCCACCGGCTCTTCCAGAGAAAAAGAAACAGCATCCGCCTGGATAAAGGAAAGTTCCGGATACGTTTCCTTCGCCATGGCCAAAAATTCCGGGGACGCATCCATGCCGGTGACCAGGAACCCTTTCTCCTGAAGCCGTTTCGTCAGCGCGCCGTTTCCGCAGCCCAGATCCAGCACCGTGCTGCCCGCCCCACAGTCCAAAAGCTCCGCCACATCGTTTCCATATCGATGGACAAAAGAAAAGTCCTCTGTATATTTTCCCGCATCCCATGTGATATTCACCGTACATCCCTCCCGTCCCGAACCTGTTTCTGATTTTATCACATTTTCGCCGCGGATTCCACTGCCATCTGCCGCCGCCGGTTCTGAAAATCCCATCCGCCGTCATTTCCCCCTTGCACACCGGCGCTGTTTTTTAGTATACTGATACCAGTTGTAAAACAACGCGGAGCGTGTATAGATCCATCTCCGCCCGCGTCCGGATCTGCCTGGCTGCAGGCCGGCGCACGCACACCGGCGCATGGCGCGCCGGGACTTCACATCAGACAATTTGGAGGAAAAGACTATGGGAGGATTTTTTGGCGTCGCTTCCAAGAGCGACTGTGTATTTGATCTGTTTTTCGGAACCGACTATCATTCTCATCTGGGGACCAGACGGGCCGGTATGGTGACCTATGACAAAAAGGATGGTTTCGACCGGGCTATCCACAACATCGAGAATTCCCCGTTCCGGACCAAATTCGACCGAGATGCCAATTCCATGCACGGCCAGATGGGACTCGGCTGCATCTCCGACTATGAACCTCAGCCTCTGGTGATCCGTTCCCACCACGGCACTTACGCCATCACCACTGTGGGAAAGATCAACAATACGGAAGCCATTGTCAATAAGCTCCTGGAGACCTCCCACTCCCATTTCTTTGAGATGCGGGGAGGCCTGATCAACGCCACCGAGCTGGTGGCGGCCGTCATCAACCAGAAGGAGAATCTAATAGAAGGCATCCAGTACGCTCAGGAGCTGATCGACGGCTCCATGACCATCCTGCTGATGACGCCCAAGGGCATCTATGCCGCCAGGGACAAGATGGGCCGCACCCCCGTGGCCATCGGGAAAAAAGAAAACGGCTACTGCGTTTCCTTTGAGAGCTTTGCCTATCTGAATCTGGGCTATACGGAGTACCGGGAGCTGGGCCCCGGCGAGATCGCCGTGGTCACGCCAGAGTATGTAAAGACCCTGGTGCAGCCCGGAAAGGATATGAAGATCTGCACTTTCCTCTGGGTCTACTACGGCTATCCCTCCTCCTCCTACGAAGGGATCAGCGTGGAAAAGATGCGCTACAACTGCGGAGCCATGCTGGCCAGACGCGATGATGCCCAGCCGGACACCGTGGCGGGAGTCCCCGATTCCGGGACCGCCCACGCCGTAGGGTATGCCAATGAATCTGGCATCCCCTTCAGCCGTCCTTTCATCAAATATACGCCCACCTGGCCCCGCTCCTTCATGCCCACGATCCAGACCCAGCGGAACCTGATCGCCAGGATGAAGCTGATCCCAGTCCACGATCTGATCCAGGGACGGCGCCTCCTTCTGATTGACGATTCCATCGTCCGCGGCACTCAGATGCGGGAAACCACCCAGTTCCTCTACCAGAGCGGAGCCAAGGAAGTCCATATCCGCCCGGCTTGTCCGCCTCTGCTGTACGGCTGCAAGTACCTGAATTTCTCCCGTTCCTCCTCGGAGATGGACCTGATCACCCGCCAGGTCATAAAAGAGATGGAAGCCAACGACAAGTTCGCCCATCTGGAGGCCTATGCCGATCCGGAAACGGAGGAATACCAGGAGATGGTGCGCCGCATCGGCCAGAAGCTGGACTTCACCTCTCTGCGCTATCACCGGCTGGACGATATGATCGAATCCGTCGGCATTGCCAAAGACAAGCTGTGCACTTACTGCTGGGACGGCAGGGAATGACCTCTCTGCTGTCCGAGGCCCTTTATATGGATCCTCTTTGACGGGATCAGATCCTGGAAAGCCCGGTCATGCTCCACAAAGATCATGGTGAAGGGAAACTCCTGAAGGAGTCTCTCGATCTGCATCCTGGAATAAATATCAATGAAGTTCAAAGGCTCATCCCACAGATAGAGATGGGCCTTTTCGCATAAGCTCTTCGCGATCAGCACCTTCTTCTTCTGGCCGCCGGAATACTCCTCCATAGGCTTTTCAAACTGCGTCCGTTCAAGATCCAGCTTGCGGAGAACCGCTCTGAACAGCGTCTCGTCGATGCCGTATTCCCCGGCCAGGTCCGTGAGGCTCCCCTTTAGAAAAGAAGTATCCTGGGGCACATAGGAGATGGTCAGGCCGGAGGCCCTGACGACTGTCCCCCTGTGATCCAGCGCTTCTCCGGCCAGGAGCTTCAGAAGGCTGCTCTTCCCGCTCCCGTTCCTGCCGTCTAAGAGGATCCGCTCCCCCTGCCTCACTTCAAAGGAAACCGGCTCGCTGACGGCGCGGCCTCCGTAGCAGACCGCCGCCTCCGAAACGGAAAGCAGGACCTCCTTGTGATGGACAAGAGGACAGATCTTAAGCCGCTCTGCCGTCTCCTCATCCTTCAGAAGCCCGGCCTTTTCCTCCGCCGCCTGATTTCTCCTGGCCTCTATGGCCTTGGAGCGTTTCATCAGCTTGGCCGCCTTATGGCCCACATATCCCCGGTCCACGGGACCGTTCCCATACTTCCCCGCCTCTGTCCGGTCCGACCAGCCGGAGGCCCGCCTGGCCGCCTGTTCCAGGCTGCGGATGTCTTTTTTCAGCTTCTCATTTCTGGCCCGTTCACTGGACTGCTGCCGCTCAAAATCCGCCATCCACGAAGAAAAATTCCCGCTCCGGACGTCGATGGTCGCCCTGTTCAGCGAAAGGATATGATCGGTACATCCATCCAGGAAGCGGCGGTCATGGGAGACCAGGATAAATCCCTTTTTTCTCTTCAGATAACCGGCCAGCAGCTCCCTGCCCTCCGTATCCAGATGATTGGTGGGCTCGTCGATGAGCAGGAAGCTCCCCTCGTTGAGAAAAAGGCCCGCCAAAAGCGCCTTCGTCTGTTCTCCGCCGGAGAGGGTCCCAAAAGGCCTCCAGAGAAGCTCCGGAGGCAGCTCCAGATAGGAAAATTCCCGCAAGAATTCCCATTCCTGCGCCGCCGGACAGATGCCGCCCAGGACCTCCAGCGTATCCTGCCCTGCATCTTCCACCGGATACGGAAAATACTGAAAAGGCACGGAGCTTATGATCTTCCCGCTGTATTCATATTCTCCCATCAAAAGCCTCAGGAACGTGGTCTTTCCCTTCCCATTCCTTCCGACGAACCCCAGCTTCCAGTCGGTATCGATCTGAAAGCTGCAATCCTCAAACACGTCGTCAAAGCTCCCCGGATAAGAAAAGGTCAGATCTTCAACTTTTATCATAGACATGATGCTTCCCTCCATTTTCCACAAATCTCAACTGCCGAGATCCCCGCGCCCGGAAAGGGCAAAATACATCCGCCTGTCAGCCGCAGCCTGAGGCGGACTGTTTCGTCCCGCCGCAGTGCGATCCCACGGAGTGTTTTTGCTCTATGGAAACGAAGTTTCCTATAGAACAGATAAAGGCCGCAGGAAAGAAACTTCCTGCGGCCTTCTGCGCCACGTTCCCCTGCGGCCTGAAAGCCGCATCGTTCTTATAAGGGCGGAGGGATCTCTCTCTTGCAAACGGCAGACTGTCCCCATGGGACCTGCCCGGATTCTCTCTTATCTGCAAGAAATAGAACTCATTCCGCACCTCCATTCATCATTTCGCTCATTATAGCACAGAGCGTTTCCCATTACAAGCCTTTTTTGCTCTGCTCCAGATAAAGGGCCGCCACGTCCAGATCTTCCGGCGTCGTCACCTTGATGTTTTTATAGCTTCCCCGGACCAGCTTCGCCTTTTTCCGCATAAAGATCTCCGCCATCATGGTGTCATCCGTCACGGGGATCCTGTACGCCCCCTGACGAAAGCGTTCATGGGCCTCCAGGATGACCGGATAGGAAAAGCCCTGGGGCGTATGGATGGCCCAGAGAGAGTCTCTCTCCGGCGTATCCGCCGCCATATCCCCGGCCCCGGCCACCTTGATGGTGTCCTTCACCGGCATTCCGGTGGTGCAGCTTCCAAAGGAAACGGCTCCGTCCAGCACCGTCCGGATGATCTCCCGCGTCACCAGCGGGCGGGCACCGTCATGGATCAGCACATAATCGCAGGGCGCCGCGGCCAGAAGTCCCTCATAGACCGAATCATAGCGCTCCCTTCCTCCGGGGATCACCTGCTTCAGCTTGGAAAAGCCATATTCCTCCACGAACCGCTTCCTGCACCAGCCGGTCTCTTCTTTTCCCGTCACCAGGATCACTTCATCCACACAGCTCTCCTCAAAAGCCTTCAGAGAATAATAGAGGACTTCATGGCCCAAAAGCTCCAGATACTGCTTGGGTCTTTCCGCTTCCATCCGCTTTCCCCGGCCTGCTGCCAGGACAATGGCCTTCACACTCTTTCCTTCCATTTCTACCGCTCCCCCAGCTTGAGATTGGGCACTGCGTTTAAGTCCCAGCCGCTTCGGACTCCCTTTCTGTACTCATAGTAGGCGGCGGCTCCGATCATGGCCGCGTTGTCGGTGCACAGAACAGGCGAAGGACGGTAAAACCGGATCCCCTCCTTTGCGCAGGCCTCCTCCATGGAAGCACGGAGAGCCGAGTTGGAGGCTACGCCGCCCGCGATGGCTACCTTCCGGATCCCGTATTCCCGGGCCGCCAGCATGGTGCGGCTCACCAGAGCCTCCACCACCGCGTTCTGGAAGGAAGCCGCCAGATCATTCCTGTTCACCTCCCGGCCCGCCATCTTTTCATGGTTCAGATAATTCAGGACCGCGGACTTTAAGCCGCTGAAGCTGAAATCATAGGGACACCCCTCGATCTTCGCCCTGGGAAATTCCATGGCATGGGGATTTCCCTCTCTGGCCGCCTTGTCGATCTTGGGACCGCCGGGATAGCCGAGACCGATGGCTCTGGCCACCTTGTCAAAGGCCTCCCCCGCCGCGTCGTCCCTGGTCCTGCCCAGGATCTCAAATTCTCCATAGTCCTTCACGATCACCAGATGGGTATGTCCCCCCGACACGATCAGACAGAGGAAGGGAGGCTCCAGATCCTGATTCTCGATGAAATTGGCGCTGACATGGCCCTCGATATGATGAACGCCCACCAAAGGCAGCTTCTTTGCGTACGCTATGGCCTTGGCTTCCGCCACTCCCACCAGCAGCGCCCCCACCAGCCCCGGCCCGTAAGTGACGCCGATGGCCGTCATATCATCCAGCGTCATCCGCGCATCCGACAGCGCCTGCCCGATGACCTGGTTGATCCTCTCGATATGCTTCCTGGATGCGATCTCCGGCACTACGCCTCCGAAGAGCGTATGGAGGTCGATCTGGGAGGAGATCACGTTGGATAATACCTCCCTGCCGTTTTTCACCACTGCCGCCGCCGTCTCATCACAGGAGCTTTCAATGGCCAGAATATAGACATCCTCCGTATTCATCCTTCCGTTCCTCCCTGTTCTTCATCCTCAAACCGAAGCTCTATGGTCTGTCCGTCTCTGGCCGCATAGGCCCTGGGAAAGATCTTCCGCACTTCTTCCATATAATCCTCCGGCCAGGCCAGAGACGGGCTGTAATGGGTCAGCCACATCTCCCTGGTATCCGCATCCCGGGCCAGCCTGGCGGCCTCATACATGGTCATATGCTTGTTTTCCCTGGCCTTGGCCGCCTTCTCTCTGTCCCCGTACATCCCTTCGCAGATAAAAAGATCGGCGTCCTCCGCCTCTCTGGCGATCACGGGCATGGGCCTGGTATCGGTGCAGTACGTCACCTTGATCCCTTTTCTGGCCTCTCCCATGACCATATCCGGCGTATAGGTGCGTCCCTCAAATTCCACCGTCTCCCCCTTCTGGAGGAGTCCCCAGAAGCGCACCGGGAGCTCCAGCGCCTTCGCCTTTTCCAGCTGGAATTTTCCGGCCCTGGGAAGGGAAATGGAATACCCGTAGCAGGTGATATTGTGATTGACCCGGAAAGCATGGATCTGATAAGGCCCCACCGAAAAATCCTGCTCCTTTTCCGATATTTCTATAAATTCAATGGGAAAGGGCAGCTCAGGCGCGATGGTGCGCAGGGCCGTCACCACCCGCTCCAGCCCCCTGGGGCCGATCATCTTCACCGGTTCCTTCCGCTCCGCGTTTCCCATGGTCAAAAGCAGGCCCGGAAGGCCGCTGATATGATCCGCGTGATAGTGGGTAAAACAGATCACGTCGATGGGCTTGGCGCTCCATCCCTTCTTTTTCAGGGCGATCTGAGTCCCCTCCCCGCAGTCGATGAGGAGATGGCTGCCGCCGCACCTGGTCATCAGGGAGGTAAGCCACCGGTAAGGCAGAGGCATCATCCCTCCTGTGCCCAGCAAACATACATCAAGCATGATGGATCCTTTCTATTTTTATAAAAGTTCCGTTTCTTCCCGGATCTCCACCGGCACGGCAAACCCCGCCGCCAGCTTGTCATAGCAGTCTTCACAGAGGAAGAAGCTGTGGCGCTCTCCATCCTTCCTGGAAAAATATCCCCAGGTCTTCGTGACCGCGAGGCCCTCCTCCTGCGGGAATATCACCGGCCTGCCGCAGCCGTTGCAGATCCTCTCTTTTCTTTGTTCCATATGACCGCCGCCTTTCCTTTTCTCATGGACCAGGCTCATTATAACGGTTTTTTTCTGATAAAAAAACCGGAAATCACTGGTACCGGAAAAGCAGCGCGTCTTCCTCCGGCTCCCGGTAATAGTTCCTGCGCCGTCCGTACTGGACAAAGCCGGACTTCCGGTAGAGGGCTGCCGCCGGGAGATTTCCCTCCCGCACTTCCAGGAAAGCCGTCCCGCAGCCGCACTCCTCCAGCCATCGGAAGAACCGGTCCATGAGGACGGAACCGAGACCTTCCCGCCTGGCGTCTCCGGAAACCGCGATGCGGTGAAGCTCTCCTTCTCCGGCCACGGCCATGGAAAAGAAATATCCCCGCAGCCTGCCCTCCGTCCATACGCCGTATGCTCCATAGGAGAGGGAGGAGGTATTTTCTCCGCATGCCTGTTCAATGGCCCGTTCCACAGTCGGAAAAGACCACGGATCGGAAAAGATCTCCCGTTCCAGCGAAGCCACGTTCTGTGCATCCTCCGGGCCCAGGGGCCGCACCTGGCGCCCCTTTCCCTCCGGCCTCACAGTTCCACCGTTGGAAGGCCCGCCGCTTCCCGGCGCTCCCGCATCTGCCGCTCCGCCTGGGAAGGCCGCAGATACTCCGGCCTGTGCTCTGCCGCCGTCTCCGTCCGTCCCTCCCGGAGATAGACCGCCCCCAGCGCCGCCACTGCCCCGGCTCTCTGCCTTGCGGCAAAGGAGGGCGCGTATACATAGGGGACCCGGCAGGAGGCCTCGATGATCTCCCTCCCCGCGGGGACTCCGTCGCCTAAGAAGATCACCGGCCTTCCCAGCGCCGCGAGCTCTTCCAAAAGCTCCGAAAGCGCCATGGCCGCCTGTTCTCTCAATACGCGGAACTCATCGTGAAATTCATAAAGGCCGCAGTATACCTGCCCCCTTCTGGCGTCCAGCATGGGGCAGATGATCCTGTCCGTCCCGAAGTGCTCATACGCCATGGCATCCAGGGTGGGCACATGGATCAGAGGCTTTTCCAAGGCAAGTCCCAGCCCCTTGGCCGTGGCCGACCCGATGCGGAGCCCCGTAAAAGAACCGGGCCCGCCGGATACCGCGATGGCATCCAGACTCTCCAGATCCGTCTCCGTCATCCTCACGATCTCATCGATCATCGGCAGGAGCGTCTGCGAATGGGTCTTTTTATGGTTGACCGTATATTCCGCCGTCACCAGCTCATCTTCCCAGATGGCCGCCGAGGCCGTCAGGGAAGCACTCTCGATTCCCAATATCTTCATTGCACCGTAATCCTCCGGTAGTCAAATCCTTTTTCTGTATCTTTTTCGATGCGCACCCGCCTGGCCCCTTCCGGGATCAGCTCTCCGATCAGGGAGGCCCACTCGATGAGGCAGACTCCCCGGCCGAAGAAATACTCCTCATAGCCGATCTCGTCCATCTCTTCCGGCTCCCCGATGCGGTATACGTCGAAATGATACAGCGGCAGGCGGCCCTCTTCATAGACCTGGACGATGGTAAAGGTGGGGCTGTTCACCGGCTCCGCGATCCCCAGCCCGGCGGCAAAGCCCTGGGTAAAGACTGTCTTGCCCGTTCCCAGATCCCCGTCCAGACAGAAGATCTCTCCCGGCTGCGCCTCCTCTCCCAGTTCTCTTCCCAGAGCGAAGGTCTCCTCAGGACTGAACGTCTCTCTCTCCACCTTACTTTTTCCTCCGCTTCTTTCTCTTATTGACCAGCTTGATCCCGGCGCCGTAGGTTTTGATGGCCTCCGTCACCGCGTCTGCCTGCTCCTGGATCTGTCCGAGGGGCAGGAGATGGATCTGTCTCTTTCCCATATAAAAGACCACCATCCGCTTCAGGATCACGATCCTGGTGATCTCGCTCCAGGAGATCAGACCGGAGGCGTCTCCCTGGGCCAGGAGCACGCCCTCCTGCCCGATGGTCAGTTCCATGGGAACCTTATCCAGCTCCAGGGCCTCCACCTGTTTTTTGGAGCGGAAGTATACCAGCACCGGATTCAGGAAGATGATCCAGACCAGCAGGACTATGCACAGCACCCTGGTCCCCATGGACATGGATCCGAAATTTCCGATGAGATCGGCCAGGGCCAGCACCAGCAGGAGCCCCAGGATAAAGCCCATATATCCCCGGTACATCTGATACATCTGGAACCAGAACATATCCTTCGGGGTAGTCGTCGTCTTTACTTTAACGTTTTCCATGATCTTCCTCCTTTTTTCCCAGCTTCATGGTCAGCTGGATCCGTTTCCTGGAAAGGTCCACGCTCATGACCTGCACATCCACGATGTCCCCCACATGGACCGCCTCCAGCGGATGGCGGATGAACTTGTCGCTCATCTGGGAAATATGCACCAGCCCGTCCTGATGGACTCCGATATCCACGAAGGCGCCGAAATCGATGACATTGCGCACCGTCCCCTTGAGGACCATGCCGGGCTTTAAGTCCGCAAGCTCCAGCACATCCGTCCGCAGGATGGGTTTCGGCATCTCGTCCCTCGGATCCCTGGCCGGCTTCTCCAACTCCGTCAGGATGTCCCTCAGCGTGATCTCTCCTATACCGAGCTCCCGCGCCGTCTCCGGAAGATCCGCCACCCTGCGGGAGATCCCGGAAAGGCCGCCTCCTGCCAGCTGTTCTTTTTGAAAGCCCAGCCGTCCAAGGAGCTTGTCCACCGCAGGATAAGACTCCGGATGGACTCCCGTGCCGTCCAGAGGCTCGCTGCCTCCGGAGATCCTGAGGAACCCGGCGCACTGGAGGAAGGCCTTGGGCCCCAGCCCCTTCACCTTCAAAAGCTGCCGCCTGTCCTCAAAAGCGCCGTGCTCCTCCCGGTAGGCCACGATATTTTTCGCGGTGGTCTTGGTGATGCCGGAGACGTAGCCCAACAGAGAAGCAGAGGCCGTATTCAGATCCACTCCTACCCGGTTCACGCAGTCCTCCACCACGCCTTTCAGCGTCTCATCCAGCCTCTTCTGGTTCATATCATGCTGGTACTGGCCCACTCCGATGGATCTGGGCTCGATCTTCACCAACTCCGCCAGAGGGTCCTGGAGCCTCCTGGCGATGGAAACGGCGCTGCGCTGCGCCACGTCGAAATCCGGGAACTCTTCTGTCCCCGCCTTGCTGGCCGAATACACAGAAGCTCCCGCCTCATTGACGATGACATACTGGACCTTCTCCGGTATCTCCTTCAGAAACTCCACGATGATCCGCTCCGACTCCCTGGAGGCGGTGCCGTTGCCCACGGCGATCAGCGTGATCCCGTATCTGCGGATCAGCTTCTTCAGGACAGCCTTTGCCTCTGTCACCTTGTTCTGGGGCGCCGTAGGATAGATCACCGTCGTATCTAACACCTTTCCGGTGGCATCCACCACCGCCAGCTTGCAGCCTGTACGGAAGGCCGGATCCCAGCCCAGCACCACCTGTCCGGCGATGGGCGGCTGCATGAGGAGCTGCTTTAAATTCTCTCCGAAGACCTGGATGGCGCCCTCCTCGGCAGTCTCCGTGAGGCCGGCGCGCACTTCCCGTTCTATGGAGGGCTCTATGAGCCGTTCGTAGCTGTCCCTCACCACTTCCCGCAGAAAAGGAGAGGTGTTGGGATCTTCCCTGACTAACACCCGCTTCTCCAGATACCGCAGGATCTCCTCCTCCGGCGCCTCCACCCGGACCGTCAGAAGCTTCTCCTTTTCTCCCCGGTTCAGAGCCAGGATCCTGTGGCCGGCCGCCTTCTTCACCGGCTCCTCATAGCCGTAGTACATCTCGTAGACGGATTTTTCCTCCGGATCCTTGGCCTGGGAGGCCAGGAGCCCCTTCCGGAAAGTCAGTTCCCGGATCCGGCTCCTGTATGCCGCCTCATCCGAGATCCTCTCCGCCAGGATATCCCCGGCCCCGGCCAGAGCCTCTTCCGCCGTCTCCACGCCCTTTTCCGCGGAGACATACGCCTCTGCCTCCACCAGGGCGGGATGCCTGGTGCTCTGGAGCATCAGAAGATCCGCCAGCGGCTCCAGTCCTTTTTCCCTGGCCGCCGTGGCCCTGGTCCTGCGCTTCGGCCTGTAGGGCCTGTACAGATCCTCCACTTCCACCAGGGCGGACGCCGCCCGTATCTGCTCCTCCAGCTCCTTTGTCAGCGCTCCCTGCTCCTCGATGGAGGCCAGCACCTGGGACTTCCTCTCCTCCAGGTTCCGCAGATACCGGAGCCGCTCGTCCAGATTTCTCAGCACCTCATCGCTGAGGGCGCCCGTCGCCTCCTTCCGGTACCGAGCGATAAACGGGATCGTATTTCCCTCATCGATCAGCTTCACGGCCGCATCAGCCTGACCGCGCCGGATCCCCAGCTCATCAGAAAGGGTCTGTATAATGTCCATAAAAACCTCCGCTGTCAGAATGTCCCGGATACCAGAGCCGTCAAGTCCACATGGAAGATCAGCCATGCCGCGTTCTTGGCCAGAGTATCCAGGATCAAAAGCACTACTGCTATTTTAATATAAATATGGCGATAAGTCATCCCCTGTATTTTCCCTCTTGTGAAGATCTCCAGAGTATGGCTTGCCATGAACACCGCGAACACCGCCATCCCATAGGGGACCAGCGGATGACAGAGAAAACTCCTGAGGAATTTTCCATGCAGCAGGAGAGAAAAAGCCCTGCTGCCGCCGCAGCCAGGACAGAACAGCCCCGTCAGCCTGCGGATGGGGCAGGCGAAAAGCGGCCCCGAAAGGGATATATGAAAATGCCGGATAAAAAACGTAGCGGCGGCTATCACCAGGATAGCCGCCAGCCCCAGTCTGTACAGAGTCCGCTCTGTACCGCGTTCCTTCTTCTCAGTCATCGCCCAGGTCAAACTTATCGTGGATCGCTCTCATGGCCCTGTTCACGTCGTTCTCATCGATGAGGACCGTGATCCGGATCTCGGATGTGGAGATCATCTGGATATTGATGCCGGCGCCGTAAAGGGCCTCAAACATCTTGGCCGCCACTCCAGGGTTGGAGCTCATGCCGGCGCCGATGATGGACACCTTGGCCACATGCTCATCCGCCTGGAAGGAGTTGGCCGTAAACACGTCCTTATGCTCCGCGATGACATCCAGCGTCTCCTTCAGATCGGTCCTGGGAACCGTAAAGGAAATATCCTTGGTGCCGTCGCGTCCCACGGACTGGAGAATGATGTCGATATTGATATTCCTGGCTGCCAGATAGTGGAACAGCTTAAAAGCAATACCCGGCTCATCCTTGACGCCGATCACCGAAACCCTCGCCGTATTCAAATCTGAAGCGACTCCGCTCACGATCATTTTTTCCATCTTTGTTTCCTCCTTTACAACTGTTCCCTCTGCGTAATTCAGGCTGGAACGGACCACCAGCTGCACCCCGTACTTCTTGGCCATCTCCACAGACCTGTTGTGGAGCACCTTGGCCCCCAGGGAGGCGAATTCCAGCATCTCATCATAAGTGACCTCGCTCATCTTCCGCGCGTTGGGCACGATCCTGGGATCTGCCGTGTAGACGCCCTCCACATCCGTATAGATCTCGCAGGAATCCGCGTGAAGAGCCGCGGCCAGAGCCACCGCCGTCGTATCGGAACCACCCCGTCCCAATGTGGTGAAATCGTCGTACCGGTTCACGCCCTGGAAACCGGTGACGATGACGATCTTCCTGGAATCCAGCTCATTGCGGATCCGCTCCGTATCGATCCTCTTGAGCCTGGCGTTGGTATAGGCGGAAGAAGTATGCATCGCCACCTGGAAAGCGTTGAGAGAAATGGCCGGGATCCCCATGGAGGCCAGAGCCATGGCCATATAAGCCACCGACATCTGCTCTCCCGTCACCAGCAGCATATCCATCTCCCGCTTGGGAGGGTTGGGATTGATCTCCTTGGCCTGGGCGATGAGACCGTCCGTGGTCTTTCCCATGGCAGAAAGGACCACCACCACGTCATTTCCCTTCTGATAATCCTCTACGCAGCGCTTCGCCACGTTGAAGATCCTCTCTTTATCTGCGACGGAGCTCCCGCCGAATTTCTTTACTACCAGCATAATATCCTCCTGCTTTCTGCCTGTCTGTGAACGGCGCTACTGGGCCATGCGGATCATATGGATCACGCCGCCTGCCTGGGCCGCCTTTGCCTCATACTCTGCCTCCGTCATCCGGGGAGTCACGAACCCGAATTCGTCAAGTCCCGGGATCTCCACATAGGAGACCTCGCCGAAGATCTCCTCCACCAGGATCCTGCGCTCCGCCCGTTTTCCTTCCATCCGGACAAAGAACTGTCTCTCCCAGGTGCCCTTATCCGCCAGCGGAAGCTTCTCGCTGCTCCAGCTGGTCAAAAGCGTCTCTCCCGGATTCTTCGCCATTTCCACCACATCCGCCACAACGGCGCTGGCCGTGGGCAGGCTTCCCGCTCCGCGTCCGTAGAACATCAGCTTATCCGCCATATTTCCTTCCACCAGGATGCCGTTGAACACGCCGTTTACGCCATGGAGAGGATGGTCCTCCCCGATCATCATGGGAGCCACCATGGCATAAAAGCTGTCCCCGGCCCGCCTGCTGGTGGCTAAGAGCTTGATGGCCATCCCCAGCTCCTTGGCATACTTGAAATCCAGTGCCGAAAGCCCTGTGATCCCCTCTGTGTAAATGTCCTCAAAATCCACCTGACTGCCGTAGGCCAGAGAAGAGAGGATGGCGATCTTGCGGCAGGCGTCGAAGCCCTCGATGTCCGCCGTGGGATCCTTCTCCGCGTATCCCTTCTCCTGGGCCCTTTTCAGAACGGCGTCCAGATCCGCGCCGTCCCGGTCCATCTTGGTCAGGATGTAATTGGTGGTGCCGTTTAAGATCCCGGTGATCTCCATGATCTCATCGGCCGTGAGGCACTGGTTCAGCGGCCGGATGATGGGGATCCCGCCGCCTACGCTGGCTTCAAACAGGAAGCTCACATGATTTTCCTTGGCCAGGGCCAGAAGCTCCGTCCCCTTCTTGGCCACCAGGGCCTTGTTGGAAGTGGTGACGGACTTTCCTGCCTGGAGAGCCTTCTTCACAAAGGTGCAGGCCGGTTCCACGCCGCCCATGGTCTCCACCACGATGCCCACCTCCGGATCCTCCATGATGATGTCCACGTCATGGACCAGCTTCTCCTGGACCGGATCCCCCGGGAATTCCCGCAGATCCAGTACATATTTCACTTCAATGGGCTCGCCGGCCTTCTTCGCGATGCTGTCCCTGTTCTTCTCCACCACGGCCGCCACGCCGGAGCCAATGGTGCCATATCCCATGATTGCAATCTTCATCGGTCTTTTCCTCATTCTCTCGCCAAAATTTTTAAATAATGGATCCCCTCCAGCCCCTCGATGGTGGCCAGCATGGCCGACGTGTCCCCGGTGGTGGGGAGCACATCCACGCTCAGAGTCAAAGACGCCACGCCGTTTATGGGGATGGTCTGGTGGATCGTCAGGATATTTCCATTATATTCCGCGATGGTCCTGAGCACCGCCGACAAAAGTCCCGGCACATCGTCCATCTGCAGCACAAACGTAATGGTCTTTCCCCTGGCATTGTCATGAAACGGGAAAATATCATCCTTGTACTTATAAAAAGAGCTTCTGCTGATGCCGACCCGTTCCGTGGCCTCCTGCACCGTCAGAGCCCGTTCCGAATCCAGCAGCCGTTTGGCCTCCACCACTTTCAGGAGCACCTCCGGCACAGCCTTGTTCCGGACCACATAATACTGCTTATCTTCTGCCATAAATCCTCAGCCCCTTTAGAACGTCCGTCTATAGGATACATGTGTTTTTACCACAGAGATATTATCATGTTTCTTCTAAATATGCAAGCATTTTTTTACCCGCTTTTTCTGTTATACAGGATAACCCTCTCCCTGTCAATCTACTTCCCGTAAAAACAGGCAGTTTCATGACAGGATCCGCCTCCGCGGGATGTTTCAGGCCGCTCCGCCCGCGGCCTAGCTTCCCATTGCCGTCAGCCCCCGTTCCGAAACGGTCCTGGCAAAGCAAAGACCGCATAAACGGAGGGATCCCGCCTCCGCGGGACCCCTCACTCTCATTTTCCTTCCAGAAAGCCCTTGAGCCCTTCGTACACAGGGACCATTCCCCGGTACGCCTGTTCAAAGACAGGCATGAGCCTCTTATAGAGCCGCGTATTCTCTTCCCTGGGCGTGACCGTGCGGCTGATCTCCAAAAACCGGTCTACGGCCCTGAAGTCTTCAAAGACTCCGGCTCCCACTCCTGCCGTGACCGCGGCTCCCATGGAAGCCGCCTCATCCAGGAGCACAGGGATCTCCAGGGGAAGACCGTAGACGTCCGCCAGGATCTGCTGCCAGCAGCGGCTTTTGGCTCCGCCGCCCACCACCGTCATGGTGCGCAGATCTTTTCCGCAGCTGCGGAACACTTCCAGGATGATATTGAGATTCATGGCCACTCCCTCCTGGACGGCCCTCAGAAAATCTCCCTGCTCATGCTCCATCCCGATGCCGAGGAAACCTGCTCTGGCATCCGGATTCCATCTGGGGCTCCGCTCCCCCATAAGATAAGGAAGGAATAAGAGGCCGCGGCTCCCCGGACAGCTCTTTTCCAGCTCCTCCTCCAGGACCGTGTAGACAGAAACGCCTCTTTTTCCGGCCTCTGCCCGTTCCCCGGCGCAGAATTTATCCACATACCAGCCGTAGGCGCCGCCTCCGCTCTGCATGGTGCCGGTGGGAAGCACATACCCCGGCACGATATGGGCCCAGTTAAAAGTCCTCTGTTTCGCATCGTAGATGGCTTCCCTGCTGGTAATGGAGATCCAGGATGAAGTCCCCATGCTGCTGTGGGCCACTCCCTCGTCGATGCAGCCGGTGCCTATGGCGGAGCAGACGCCGTCTCCGCCGCCGCAGACCACGGGAGTGCCGGGAAGCAGCCCCAGGACCGCGGCCGCCTGGTCCGTGACATATCCGGCAATGTCGGTGGATCTGTGCAGCTGCGGCATCTTCTCCCGCTCAATGCCCATGGCTTCCAGGAGCACATCCGACCACTGCAGCCGGTCCAGATCCAAAAGACAGGTGGAGGAGGCATCCGTATACTCCGTCACAAAATTCCCCGTCATCTTCAATATGATATAATCCTTGGCATTGAGCGCCTTATACGTCTTTTGATAGACCTCCGGCTCATGCTCCCGGATCCACATCAGCTTCTGCCCGCCGTAGGAAGGAGAGAGCCTGTGTCCCGTGATCCTGTAGAAATCCCACTCCGGGATCTGCTCTCCGATCTTCCTCTGCTGCTCCACCGCCCGCATATCGGCCCAGATGATGGCCTTCCGCAGCGGCTCTCCCGCCTCGTCCACGCAGACGCAGCCCATCATCTGACCGCTGAAGGAGACGGCGGCGATCTCCCTTCTGTCCACCTTCTCCGTCAGGACTCTCGTGGTCTCCGCCACGGCCCGCCACCAGTCCTCCGGATCCTGCTCCGCCCAGTTCCCGTTGGAATAATGGACCGGATAAGGATACGTCACACTGTCGATGAGCTTTCCCTCGGAGGAAAAGAGAGTGGCCTTGTTTCCCGATGTGCCCAGATCATGCGCCAGCAGATATTCCATGTTTGAACTCCTCCGTTATCTGAATGGAAGCGGAGGTCCCGATGCGCTCCGCCCCGGCTTCCACCATGGCCAGACAGGTCTCCAGATCCCGGATCCCTCCGGCCGCCTTCACCTTCACCGCATCCCCCACGATGCTCTTCATCAGCTTTACGTCCTCCACCGTGGCGCCGCCTGTCCCGAAGCCTGTGGAAGTTTTGATGAAGTCCGGCTTCTCCTCCAGAGCGATCTGGCAGAGGATACGCTTTTCCTCCTCGGTCAGGAAACAGTTTTCAAAGATCACCTTGATGATGGCGCCCCTCTCCCGGCAGGTCTCCACCATCTGCCGCATCTCCTCCCGGATATAGCCATGATTCCCGGCCTTCAGCTCCGTGATGTTGATCACATAGTCGATCTCATCGGCTCCGTTGGCGATGGCGTCCTTCGTCTCGAAGACCTTGGCGGCAATGGTAGTCTGGCCCAGAGGAAAGCTGATGGCCGCCCCCACATGGACGCCGCTTCCCTCCAGCAGCTCTTTGCAAAGCCTGGACTGGACAGAATTCACCGCCACCATGGCAAAGCCGTATTCCCTGGCCTCTCTGCAGAGACGCTTCATGTCTTCCCTCGCAGCATAAGGCTTCAGATACGTATGGTCAAAAAGTTTCACCAGATTTTTCAGTTCCATGCTGATCACCCCCGCAATATCGTTTCGTATTTTCATCATACTGGATACGAAAAAAACTGTCAACCCAAAAGTTTTATTATAAGAAATCAAGTTTTATATTATGAAACTTCTGTGTATCCCGCTCTGCACACGACAGGTCTGCATGGGATACTCCGGCAGGCCCGCCGCGCTATGGCCGCGTCCTACAGCCCCGCCGGGAGGCTGCCGGACGAAAAAAGCTCCCGCCCCTCAGGACTCCGCCCGGGACTGCCGCTCTCACCGGCCGGCCGCATAAGCGGCAAACTTCCTCTCCGCCGCAGCCAGGTCCTGCGGAGTGTTTTATTTAATAGGGAACGAAGTTTATCTTAAACAAAAAACTCCCCGGAGCCAAAGCTCCGGAGAGTCCGTCCCTACTGCTGTCCGCCCAGCTGGAGGGATTTGAGATACGCGCTTATGAAATTATCCAGATTTCCGTCCAGGACAGCGTTCACGTTGCTGCTCTCCTCGCCGGTCCTGTGATCCTTGACCATGGTGTAAGGCTGCATGACGTAAGAACGGATCTGGTTTCCCCAGCCGATCTCCTTCACATCCCCGCGGATGTCGGAGATCTTCTCCGCGTTCTCCTGCTGCTTTAACAGCAAAAGCTTTGCCTTCAGCATCTGCATGGCCTTATCCTTATTCATATGCTGGGACCTCTCATTCTGGCACTGGACCACGATCCCCGTGGGAAGATGGGTGATCCGGATGGCCGATGAGGTCTTGTTGATATGCTGGCCGCCGGCGCCGCTGGACCGGTAAGTATCGATCCGCAGGTCGTCGGGATTGATCTCGATGTCGATGTCCTCCTCGATGTCCGGCATCACATCGCAGGATACGAAGGAAGTCTGCCGTTTCCCCGCCGCATTGAAGGGAGAGATCCGCACCAAGCGGTGGACTCCCCGCTCGGATTTCAGATACCCGAAGGCATTGGCCCCGTTGATCTGGACCGTCACCGACTTGATGCCGGCTTCCTCCCCGTCCAGATAATCCAGCACTTCCGTGGTAAAGCCCTTCCGCTCTGCCCACCGCATGTACATCCGGTACAGCATCCCGGCCCAGTCGCAGGACTCGGTGCCGCCGGCCCCCGCGTGGAGCGTCAGGATGGCGTTGTCATTGTCGTACTCTCCCGACAAAAGCGTCGCCAGACGCATCTCCTCCAGTTTATCCGTGAGCTCCTTCAGGGCCGCCTCGATCTCCGGGATCACGGAGGCGTCATTCTCCTCATAGCCCATTTCCAGGAGGATCTCGATCTCCTCCTTCTTTTCCTCCAGGCCGTGGAATTCCTCCACAGTATCCTTCAGATTCTTGAGCTCCTGCATGATCTTGGTGGAGCGGGCCGTATCGTTCCAGAAATCCGGCTCCTCCAGATATTTTTCCAGTTCCGCGATCCGTTCACTTTTCCCGGCCAGGTTAAAGTGAATCCCTCACTTCCACTAATGGTTTCTCCAGGGCAGCAAGCTGGCCCTTAAATGCATCCAGTTCTACCAATAGCTTCACCTTCCTTCTCTGTATTCCGGCCCTGAGGCCGTGGATAGCATATTCTTTATTTCGCCAGCCGCCCGCAGCACTGCTTATACTTCTTGCCTGAGCCGCAGGGGCAGGGATCGTTGGGGTAAACTTTCTTGGTCTCCCGCTTCTTGGGGGCGTTGGCCACGGTATCGTCCTTGTTGGTGCCGGTCACCTTGGCCACCTGTTCCCTCTCCACCTTCTGCTCCACTCTCACATGGAACAGGAGCTTTATCGTCTCTTCTTGGATATTGGCCGTCATGGCGTCGAACATCTCGTAGCCGGCCATCTTGTATTCCACCAGGGGATCCCTCTGGCCGTAGGCCTGAAGGCCGATGCCCTGGCGCAGCTGGTCCATGTCGTCGATGTGGTCCATCCACTTGCGGTCGATGACCTTGAGGAGGATCACCCGCTCCAGCTCTCTCACCTGCTCTGCCTCCGGGAACTGGGCCTCCTTCTCCTCATAGAGCTTGACGGCCTCTTCCTTCAGCATATGCTTTAATTTGCTCTTATTATAAGATTTGTATTCTCCCTCCGGGATCTCGATGGGCTTAAGAGGGATCACAGGTCCGATCAGATCGTTGAGGGACACCATATCCCAGTCATCGGGGGACTGGTCGTCGGAAATGGTGGCATCCACGGAATTCTCCACCGTATCGGTGATCATCTTGTAGATCACGTCCCGCATGCTCTCCCCATCCAGGACACGGCGCCGCTCCGCGTAAATGACCTCCCGCTGCTCGTTCATCACCTGGTCATAGTCCAGCAGCCTCTTCCGGATGCCGAAGTTGTTGCCCTCGATCTTCTTCTGGGCTTTCTCGATGGCGCCGGAAAGCATCTTGTGCTCGATCTGCTCTCCGTCGGCCACGCCCATGGCATTGAAGATGGACATGAGCCGCTCGGAACCAAAGAGCCGCATGAGGTCGTCCTCCAGGCTGATGTAAAACCTGGATTCGCCGGGGTCTCCCTGACGGCCGGAACGGCCCCTCAGCTGGTTGTCGATACGCCTGGACTCATGGCGCTCCGTACCGATGATCTTGAGGCCTCCCGCTTTCCTGGCCGCCTCGTCCAGCTTGATATCCGTACCACGGCCCGCCATGTTGGTGGCGATGGTCACCGCGCCGTGGACGCCGGCCTGGGCCACGATCTCCGCCTCCATCTCGTGGAACTTGGCGTTCAGCACGTTGTGAGGGATCCCCTTCTTGCGCAGCATCTCGCTGATTTCCTCGGAAGAGTCGATGTTGATGGTACCCACCAACACCGGCTGTCCTTTTTTGTGCGCTTCCATGACCGCTTCCACCACGGCGCGGAGCTTTTCCTTCTTGGTCTTATATACGGCGTCGTCCTGATCCACGCGGATCACAGGCTTATTGGTGGGGATCTCGATGACATCCATGCCGTAAATGTCCCGGAACTCCTTCTCCTCCGTCAGCGCCGTACCGGTCATGCCGGCCTTCTTATCAAATTTATTGAAGAAATTCTGGAAGGTGATGGTGGCCAGGGTCTTGCTCTCCCTCTTGACCTTCACATGCTCCTTGGCCTCGATGGCCTGATGGAGTCCGTCTGAGTAGCGGCGGCCCGGCATGATACGTCCCGTGAACTCATCCACGATCAATACCTGATCGTCCTTCACCACATAGTCCTGGTCCCGGAACATCAGGTAATTGGCCCGCAGGGCCAGATCCATATTGTGCTGGATCTCCAGGTTCTCCGGATCCGCCAGGTTCTCGATATGGAAGTACTGCTCCACCCGCTCTACGCCCTGGGCCGTGAGGCTCACCACCTTCTCCTTCTCATTGACGATGAAGTCTCCGGTCTCGGTGATCTCTTCCTTCATGATGGCGGCCATCTTGGTCATCTCGCCGCTGGCCTCGCCCCGCTGGAGGCGCTTCGCCAGGCTGTCGCAGATCTCATACAGCTTGGTGGATTTCCCGCTCTGGCCGGAAATGATCAGAGGCGTCCTGGCTTCGTCGATGAGCACCGAGTCCACCTCGTCCACGATGGCATAGTGGAGCTCCCTGAGGACCAGCTGCTCCTTGTAGATCACCATGTTGTCCCTCAGATAGTCAAAGCCCAGCTCATTGTTGGTGACATAGGTGATGTCGCAGTTGTAGGCGGCCCGGCGCTCCTCGCTGGTCATGCCGTTCAGCACCACGCCCACCGTCAGGCCCAGAAATTCATGGATCTGGCCCATCCACTCGGCATCGCGCTTGGCCAGGTAGTCGTTGACCGTCACGATGTGGACGCCCCGGCCCTCCAGCGCGTTCAAGTAGGCGGGAAGGGTCGCCACCAGAGTCTTTCCTTCACCGGTCTTCATCTCCGCGATGCGGCCCTGATGGAGGACGATGCCGCCCAGGATCTGCACCGGATAGTGCTCCATGTTCAGCACGCGCCTGGCTGCTTCCCGGACCACCGCGTAGGCCTCAGCCATCAGGCTGTCCAGAGTCTCTCCCTTTTCCAGCCTGCCGCGGAATTCCTTGGTCTTCGCCCGGAGCTCCCCGTCGGAGAGCTTCATCATCTCCGGCCGCAGCTCCACCACCTTGTCAGCGATCGGCTTGATCAATTTGATTTCGCGCTCACTGTGTGTTCCGAACAGTTTCTGCATCAAACCCATATTTCTACGCTCCTACTTCCTCAAAACATATGAATAAACGTATTTGATCCTACATTCTGTAAATCTTTATCATTGTATCACCAACTGCCGCTTTCTTCAACTACTTTTCCCGTAGCGCTCCCCTCTCCGGGATTTTTTGGCCTCTGCTGACATTTTTTTTACATTTTATACAGATTGCACAATTCGACAAGATGATTTCTGATCTTCGACAACTGCGAAAAAAAGTTTTCCACATTATCCACAAGTCTTATCCACAAACTTCGGCGGCAAAATTCCCCGGATTTATAGTTGTCCACGGAGTTATCCACATTATCCACAATTTTCGGCCCCCTTCCGGTGGATGCGGAAATAAAACATCTGTTTTGTGAACTTATCCGAAAATGCATTTTTTCGACCTTTTCTTCTGTTTTTCCCTTGACTTTTTCCGCCTCCGTGTTCCTACAATTTTTCTCATTTTGTTGTCAAACAATTTATAATTCCTTTCTGTTTTTGCCTTGTAATTTTTTTATTCTATGGTATAATTTCAATATAATCCACTGCCGCATTTGTGGGTTTGGGAAGCAGCCGCTTCCAAAGAATATGCAGAAAAAGGAGTTGATGTTATGCAGTATATCATTACCGGCAGGAATCTCGACATCACCGATGGACTGCGGGCGGCCGTCATGGAAAAGATCGGCAAGCTGGAGCGGTATTTCAGCCCCGCCACAGAAGTCCACGTCACTCTGAGCGTGGAAAAGGACCGCCAGAAGATCGAGGTGACGATTCCCGTAAAAGGCTCCATTATCCGTTCTGAACAGGTCAGCAGCGATATGTATGTCTCCATCGACCTGGTGGAGGAGATCATAGAGCGGCAGTTGAAAAAGTACAAGACAAAACTGGTGGACCAGGCCCAGAGCGCCCAGTCCTTCTCCGAAGCATATATGGAAGAGGAATCCGAGGAACCGGAAGAGATCGTCATCAAGCGTACCAAACGCTTTGCCGTAAAACCCATGGATCCGGAAGAGGCCTGCATCCAGATGGAGCTTTTGGGTCACAGCTTTTTCGTATTCCGCAACGGCGAGACCGACGAGGTCAACGTCGTATATAAAAGAAAGGACGGCAGCTACGGCCTCATCGAGCCGGATTTCTGATCTTCCCGGCTTTTACGATCACATATCACGATCATATAGCGACAACCGGCAGACGGCATCCAGGAAATGGATGCCGTCTTTTTCAGAATAAGGGGGGAAGAATATGGAAAACCGCTATACTGCCGATGATCCGGATATACTCCGGAAGCACATCCGCTATTTATGGGCCCTGTTCTGGCTCATGATTCTGATAAACCCTGTCAGCCTCATAGAAGAAGCCGTCCAGGTCCCGGACCTTTCCTGGCTCGCAAAGCTGGTGGACTTCGTTTCCACGATGATCTATGGCTTCCTGCTCCTGAAACTGGAGCCGGAAAGCGACTGCTATGAGACGGCCGGCCGCTGCCGCCTGGCTGCCGCCCTGCTCCTGGGCGCCTGCGACCTTCTCTCTGTCTGGATAGGTTCATGGGTAACGTTCCTCTTCCTGCCGGCGGCAATCCTTTCTGTCATAAGCGAATATCAGGAATACCAGGGGCACTCGGAGATCCTGTTTTACGCGGATCCCACCCTTTCCCACCGCTGGTCCCAGCTGGGCAGATGGTATATCCGGATCTTTCCTGCCATCCTGGCTGTTTACCTGATAGCCCTTCTCCTTCCCACATTAGGTTCTCTGGCGATCCTGGCCCTATCCGCCGCCATGCTGATCCTCGCCGTGCTGGAGCCGGTATATCTGTTCCTCACCGCCAGGAGGCTGGGCCGGTACGCGGACGAATGTACGGAAGAATGATCTCCTCCAGTCTCCGGAAAATACTCCGCCGCAGACAGGTCCCACGGAGTGTTTTGCTCGATGGAAACGAAGCTCTCTATAGAGCAAAAAAGGGGAGCCGGGATCCCATCCCGGCTCCTATTTCCTGTCTTATGCTTCTTTTTTCTTCCTGCTCACTATGAGAGCTGTTCCGGCGCCGGCCAGCGCCAGTACGGCCCACAGGCTCCAGAGACCGGGATCTCCCGTCACGGGCCTGTCGGAAGGAGTCGTGCCGGAAGCGCCCTGGCCGGGAGCCTCCGTCTCCTGTCCGTTTCCTCCGTCCGGATCCTGGGTCCCGCCGCCGGGTTTTTCTCCCTCTCCTCCGGAGGGCTTCTCATCCGGCTTCACGACAGTCACCTCAAACGGCACCACATCGGTATGCACAGACTGTCCCGCTCCGTCGGTCACCACCGCGAACCAGCCGTTGAAATCGATCTGAGTCTTTTCCAGGGAAGCCTGGGCCACCTGTCCCGGATCAGCCTGGACGGAAGCAAAGGGCTCTTCCCGGATCACGGCTGCCGACAGCGCGCCTGCCGATACTTCTCTCCTGTTTTCCACCAGAGGAAGCTCCACCGTGAAATTATCCTGGCTCTCGGAGAAGCTGACGGTCTCCCCGGTGACCGGTGAATAACTCCTGTTGGTCATCTGGCCCTGCGAGAAGGTCAGAAGCCTCAAGAAGCCGTCTCCGCCGTTTTCCTGATGCTGGTAATCCGCCAGGATCTCCACCACCTGCCGGTCTGTTCCCGGCACCTGACGGATGTTCCTGGCCGCTCCGGGATCATGACCGCAGAGCACCATCACCACGTTCTCATTGGGGACGATGATCTTTTCAAAGATCTCTTTTCCTCTGGCGTAAGTGATGAAATCCGCCTGGGGATTCAGGTACTCATGGGTGGCGATGATGGCCGTCCTGTGGCTGTACTGGTCCAGCACGTCATTGGCCCAGGCCACCGTCTCGTCTCCGGCTTCTTTTCCCATTCCCAGATAGAGGATGATCATATCATGGCCCGCCACCGTCACCAGGTCGTAATGGCTGGTATTGTCCCCGTAGGAACCGCCGTACCATTCCTGGCCTTCATACCGGAAAGCCCCGAAATATTTTTGATACAGGTCATAGTTGAGATTCTCGATATCCGATCCCACGTCGTGATTTCCGGATACCACTCCATTGGGCACCGCGGCCGCATCCAGGACGTCCTGAGCCCCGCTGGCAAAGATGTACTGCTCCTCGCTGGAAGAAGTCTCCACGATGTCTCCCGTATGGGCCACATAGGAAATATTCCCCTGCTCGTACTGCTCCTTCAGCCAGGTGGTCATGGTCTCGTAGATCTTGGCATCCTTCAGCTCCTGTCTCTGGGTATAGTACTGGGTATCGCTGATCCATGCCAGCGTATCGCTCCCGTTGTCCACCAGGAAAGGCGCCACTGCTATCCGGATGAGTCCGTTCTGCGCGTAATCCTCCGCGGAGACATCTGCCGTAAAGGTCATGACCCCTCCATCGCTCTCCTGCTTATCCAGGATCTCCCACTTTCCGGAAGCAGGCTCATAGATCAGAAACGCCAAAGTCTCGCCTGTCACCGTCTCCGCTTCCAGAGAGAGCCGGACGGTACCGCTCTCCCCGTCTGTCTGCACCTCATAGAATTCATAAGGGAGCCCGTCGCTGCCGGCTGCTTCGATCCAGCCTGTCTCATCCGGTTCCGCCGGTTTCGCTCCGGATATATCCAGAGCTTCCAGATCGGTGGTGGCCGAAAGACCTGTATAAGCCTGTGTCTTTAAGATCTGCGCGCCGTAGAAGTCCACTGTCAGAGGGCCCTGAGCCGTCTCCGGGGTCTCCACATGGAACTGGTAGCTGTCGTTCTCCTCTTCTCCGCCCGTGTTTCCGGCATCCGTCTGGGTCTCCTGTACGGTGAACGTATACTGGGCGCCGCTCTGGTTTCCCTGTCCGTCGGCGGCGGAGATGGACAGATACTGCTTTCCTGTTCCCAGCTCATCCACGGAAACGGTATAGGGAAGCGCTGCTTCCACGCCGTTTAACGACGCCTTGACCTCTCCCGCCCCGGACACCGCATCCGAAGCCTGGGCCTCGATCACAAAACCGTCTTCCAGTCCGGCTCCTTCCTCAAAGTTTACGGAAAGCTCCGGTCCATGGTTATCGAAGAAGACGGTGGTACTCCTCCTGGTCTCTCCGTCTGAAGAAAGCTCCACTGTGTGGCTCCCATCCTCAAACAGAGCCGTATCCAGCGCGTAGTAGCGGATCTGATCGCTGATCTGGGGTACCTGGTACACCAGCTCGATCTTGTAATACAGAGAGAGGTCGCTTCCGGCCGGGAAGCCGTCTCCCATCTCGAAGATCCTGCCCGCGGAGTAAGCCTCCTCCTTTTTGATGTTCTCCTCCGACGCCGGCGTATCCTGGTCTACAGCCTGGTAGGTATAGACGGTTTTCGGCTCCACCACCTCGCCGTCCGGCAGAAGAAGCTGGAAATTGCTGACGGAAAAGTCGTCATAGTTGACGCTTCCCGGGTTTTTGTTCTCATCATAGGGGCCGTCGCCGTTGCCGATGGTGAGAGCGATGATATTTTCCTCCCCGTACTTGAGGAGAGAAGGATCCAGTGTGATCTCCGGCTCATTCTCATTGAGGATGTCCGCCAGAGTGCCGTTGACATAAAATCCGTTCTGGAACTTATTTCCATCGTTGGCCTGGATCCCGTTTGAACTGTACCGGAAGGAAGCCGTCCCATTTCCCTTGGCCGTGACCTCCTGGCCGTCTACCAAAAGCTTCAGGTCTTCTCCCTCATCGGCCGCCGCGGCCGCCACGGTCACAGCGCCGGAATAGATCCCGTTTTCTTCCAGGTTCCAGGCATAAGGCTCCGCCGGCTCCTGATTTTCGATCCCCTCCAGAGTGAACAGGAAATCGATCTTATAGGGGATCGTCAGGCTGGCCGGATGCGGAGTCCCGCCCGGCTGTCCGTCTCCAAAAGTATAGTTATGATCCGCCTGATAGTTTTCCGTTTCCGTCCTGCTGCTCTCCGCCGCCGGAATGGTCTGATCGGTGATATAATGTCCCGTCACGGTGGAAGGCGTAAATTCCGCTCCGTCCACGGTGATCTTCAGATTCTTCACCTTGGGATCATTGTGGTTCCTGGTCTGCGGAGGCACCGTCTCATCGTAGTAAGTCTTGGTCGCGCTGCTGCCGCAGATAAACGTGATGGTGTTTTCTCCTTCCTCCAGATTGGCCTTGGGGATCTCCACCGTCTGGGCTTCCGCGCTGTTGATATAACTATAAAAGGTTCCATTGACAAAGATCGCGTTGCAGTATGCCGGCTGGAGGGACGCAGGTTCAAAATACAGTCCCACTGTATCGTCCGGCAGCTCCGCCGCCCCTGCCGGGACCGGCAGGGCGGTGAAGGCCGTCACGATCATCATAGCCAAAGCCAGAAGGCTTTTCTTTCCTTTTTTCCAGTATTTTTTCATTCCTGTCTCCTATTTGGTCTCTTCATGATGTCTCTTGCGGAATGTGACTGCTGTTCCTGCCGCTGCGATGCCCGCCGCCGCCAGGAGGCCTGTCCAGAGGATCAGATTCTGAGGATCGCCGGTGAAAACGCCGCCGTTTCCTTTTCCATCCTGTCCGGAACCATTGCCGCCGTTACCGGAAACGGGCGCCTTGGTCTCCTCTGTGCTGGGCTTCGTCTCCTCCGTGCTGGGTTCCGTACTGGGCTCTGTAGGCTCCGTGCTGGGCTCCGTGGGGTCCGTGCTGGGCTCTGTGGGCTCTGTGCTGGGCTCCGTAGGGTCCGTGCTGGGCTCTGTGGGTTCCTCGGTCTGAGCCGTCCGCAGGATCTCAAAGGTATCCACCACACTCATATCGCTGGTTCTGTAGGTGGTGATCTTGAAGGAATCCTCCGTCACCTCCACATTGGAGATATTGGGAACTCTCTCCTGGCTCTTCACTGCCGCGTAGTCGAATTCCGCATTCTGGATGTTGTAGTACTTGCTGCCGCTGGCGGAATTGACGGTGACATAGAGGATACCCTCCGGATCTGTCACGCTGCTCTCCACCGTTTCCGTTGTCTCCGGCGTAAAGCCGTTCATCATATAGCTTCTTACATATACATGGTCATGGCCCATCAGCACCACGTCGATATCCAGTTCATCCAGTACGGGCACCAACTCGTTTCTCCTCTGGAGGATGTCGCCGTCATAGGCATGGCTGGCTACGCTGAACAGAGAGTGATGGAAGACCACCACCTTCCAGTCCACATCCTGGTTGGCTTCGATGGCCTCCTGCATAAAGGCCTTGTGTTCCGCAGTGCTCATATTGTTGGAATTGAGGTTCAGGAACAGTACATTATTATAGACGTACCAGTAGTCGCTTCCTGCCGTGGTCGTTCCATAAGCCGTCACATTGGGATTGTTGAAATGCTGGCTGTAGGAATTGCTGCCGCTGTCATGGTTTCCCACCACCGTAGCCGTAGTCAGTCCCGTGAGCGCCGCGTGCTCCAGATAGCCGGTATACTGCTCCTCATTGGAAGCCGTGTTTACCTGGTCGCCGGCGCTGATGAGGAAGCTGGCATCCGGGAATGCTGCCGCCGCCTTGTTCAGAGTATCCTCCCACCCTTCGATGTCGGAAGCTGTGCTGCCGGCGCCGATCTGGGGATCGCCTGCCAGAAGGAAGCTGAAATCTCCGGTGCCTCCTGTCTTAAAGCTGTACACTTCCGATACGGTGCTCTCATTGACCAGACGGTACACATACTCGGTGTTGGGAGCCAGACCTGTCATCGTCGCCTGGTTGCTGTAAAAACCGCTGTCATTGGCAGCCTGTACCTTGGCAGCCGCCTCTTCATACTGGGCCGGGAACGCTTCGCCAGACTTGGGCGCGTACTGAACGGTACCCTGCTTGTCGCTGTTGGCATACCAGGTGATGTTCCTGGAGGTGGAATCGGCTCCCACCGTCAGGGAGATGGATTTCTGAGTCAGAGCGCCGGGATCCACCTGCACCTTTTCCTCAAGGGTCAGGGAAGACAGCTCAAAGTAAATATCGGAGCTGCTGGCCCTGCCCTGGTGCAGCTCCACGGCCACCACGTTGGTCCCGGTCTTCAGGACAGAGGCGTCCGCCGTAAAGCTCGCATCCTTGGGACTGCTGTCGTTGGAACCGCCATAGGATAAGTTGCTGTCAAATCCGCCCTGGGGCTCGTCAAAAGAAGCCACCTTCGTCCCGTTGATATAGACGATGGCCGCATCGTCATATTTCAGGGCGCCTTTTATCTCCACATTCTCCGGCACCTCAGCCAGTTCAAAGCTGGTGCGGAAGAAAAAGGCCGGAACGTCGTCCCCGCTCTGTCCGTTTATGTACTGGTTCAGGAGCACTTCCGGCGTGCAGCCGCCTCCCAGATCCCGGATCTCGCCGTTCTTCGCGCCGAATTTGGCCTGATGGCCTTCGTTTGTCTTCCACTGGCTGTCGTCAAAGCCTTCCAGAGTCCAGCTGGTCCTCTCTCCGCTTCCTGCCGGGTCCGTATTGTCATCCAGATATTTCCAGACCGTATCCAGATCCAAAATGGCCTCTTCCCCGGCTGCTTCCGCCTGTCCGGCCGGAGCCAGAGAGGCTCCCGCCGTCAGGGTCATGATCCCTGCCAGGGCTGCCACAAACAATCGCTTCCATTTTTTCATTGTTGTTCTCCTCCATGATTTTTAGATTGTCTATGTGAAAGGCTGTAGCCCCACGCGTTGATCCACGCGCTGATGGGCACAGTCAGAACGATCGCCGCGCTTCCCGCCAGTCCCTGGGCGATCTCCAGCGCCAGGAAATTGGACGAAAGCAGCTGATTATACTGGACGCCGTAGGAGATCAGGATCAGCAGCGTGGCTAAAGCTCCTCCGGCGAAGGCCAGGATCAGGGTATTGGTCATGGTACCGATGGCGTCCCGCCCGATGTTCATTCCGGAACGGAACAGATCCTTCCAGGTCAGCTCCGGGTTCAGGGAAACGATCTCATGGAGAGACGCTCCCATGGAGACGGCTATATCCATCACGGCTCCCAGGGACGAGACCATGACTCCCGCGTACAGCACGCTTTCCAGCTTAAGGCCCGTGGACTGGGCGATCAGCACCAGGCTTTCCGCCTCATCCATGGTGCATCCGTTCAGCTCCAGGACCATGGCGCAGATCCAGAAGAGCACGCCTGCCGACAGCCCGCCTGCGACGGCGCTGACGATGTTGAAGAGGGTCTTCCTGGTGAGGCCGCCTATGCAGAAGCAGGTGGCCGCGCAGGAGGCGATCACCGTCACGGCGGAGGCCCCGAATCCGCCTGCTCCGTTATACAGCTGAGGGAGCAGGTAGCAAAAGACCATACACATGGTGAACAGCAGACCCACGCAGCTCAAAAATCCCTGCTTCCTTCCCACCAGGACCACCAGCAGCAGGAAGCCTGCCGCCAGGATCCAGATGCCGTTTCCGCGGCTGTAGTTGTAGACGCTGTAGTAAGGCTCCGCATTGTCCGGCTCATCGGCGCATATGATCAGGGTCCGTCCCTCCTCCGCGATCACATGGTGCTGGACCGTCACATAGTTTTCTATTTCCTGGGTCTCTCCTTTTCTGTCTCCCTCCAGGAACTCCACCACCAGCTTCTGGTATCCGGTCAGGTACTCGCCTCCGCTTCCGGATACGGTCAGTTCCTGTTCCAGGATCTCGGTGGTCCTTGCCTTTACATAGTGGACGCTTCCCGTCTCATATCTCTCATACTGGTAATCCTGCCTCGTAAAGCTCCACATCAGAGCCGCCATGACCGCCAGGATCACCAGCAGGATCCCTGCTTCTGTCCATTTCCGTCTCATATCGCTTCATTCTCCTTCATCACATTTTTATATCACGCGAAAGGCAGCCCCTTCTACCGCATCTCCTTATGAATAAGTAAAACTTTTCTATATTTCCCGCAAAAAAAATGTCCGGCCGCGGGAGCTTTTTCTCATGGCTGGGACAAAAACAAAGAGTTCCGCAAACGGAACTCTCGTGGCGGGCCGCATAAGCGGCAGACTTCCTCTCCTCCGCAGACAAGTCTTACGAAGTGTTTTTGCTTTATAGAAACGAAGTTTCCCATAGAACAGAAAAAAATCCCCGGTCAAGGGGATTTTCTTCCGGAAAACTGGCTGTTGTAGAGCTCCGCGTAGAACCCGTTTTTCGCCAGAAGTTCTTTATGACGGCCCTGCTCGACGATCTGGCCGTCCCGCATCACCAGGATGATGTCCGCCTCCCGGATGGTGGAAAGCCTGTGAGCCACGATGAAACTGGTGCGTCCCTCCATCATCCTGGCAAAGGCCTCCTGGATCCGGATCTCCGTCCTGGTATCGATGGAGGAAGTAGCTTCATCCAGGATCAGCATGGGCGGCAGGCACAGCATGACCCGGGTAATGCACAAAAGCTGTCTCTGTCCCTGGGAAAGATTGTCTCCATCCTCCGAGATCACCGTATCATATCCATTGGGAAGCCGCTTGATAAAGCTGTGGGCATGGGAGGCCACGGCCGCGGCCCGGATCTCCTCCTCCGTCGCATCCGGCTTTCCCATGGCGATATTTTCCCGGATGGTGCCGTTTCTGAGCCAGGTATCCTGGAGCACCATCCCATAGCTGCCCCGCAGGCTTTTTCTGGTGGCCTCCATCACATCCGTCCCATCCACCAGGATCTTCCCGCTGTCCGCATCGTAAAACCGCATGAGCAGATTGATCAGAGTCGTCTTGCCGCAGCCGGTGGGCCCCACGATGGCCACCCTCTGTCCCGGCTTTACCGACAGATTGAAATTTTCGATCAGCTTCTGCTTCGGATCATAGGAAAAGCTCACGTCCCGCAGCTCCACATATCCTTTCACATCATGGAGCTCCTCCGCCCCCTCCTTATCCGGCGTCTGAGGCTCCTCCCCGATCAGTTCAAAGATCCTGGCGGCGCAGGCCACCGCGTTCTGCAGCTCCGTCACAACGCCGGAGATCTCATTGAAGGGTTTCGTATACTGGTTGGCATAGCTCAAGAAGCTGGAAAGCTGTCCCACGCTGATGCCTCCCCGGATGGCGGAGATGGCTCCCGCGATCCCCACGCCTGTATAGACCAGACTGTTGACGAACCTGGTGCTGGGATTCACCAGAGAGGAGAAAAAAGTGGCCCGCAGAGAACATTTTTCCAGGCGCCCGTTGATCTCGTCAAACTGCTCCTGACACTGCTTCTCATGGTTGAAAGCCTGCACCACCTTCTGATTCCCCACCGCTTCCTCGATGAGTCCCGTCTGTTCCCCCCTGGTCTCCGACTGGAGCTTGAACATGGAATAGGACTTTTTCGCGATGAAGCTGGCGACGAAGAGCGAGACAGGCGTGATGAGCACCACCACCAGCGTGATCTTGATATTGATGGACACCATGAAACCCAGGGTGCCTACGATGGTCATGACGCCCGTAAAAAACTGGGTAAACCCCATCAGGAGGCCGTCGGCGAACTGGTCCACATCCGCGATGACGCGGCTCACCACGTCTCCATAAGAATGGCTGTCGATATATCTAAGAGGAAGGATCTCGATCTTGGCGAAGGCGTCCCGGCGGATGTCCTGGACCACATGATAGGTGATCCTGTTGTTGCACACATTCATGATCCACTGGGAAACTGCCGTCAGGAGGATGATGGCCACAGCCGTCTCCAGGATCTTCCGTATCTGCTGAAAATCCACTCTGCCGGGGCCCAGGATCTGATCCACCGCCTGTCCCGTCAGGATGGGAAAATACAGCGTCAGAGCCACTGTCACCGCCGCGAAGATCAGGGACATGGCCACGAAAAACCAGTACCGCTTTATATAATGCAGGATCTTTCTGAAGGTATCTCTTTTGGCTCCCATTTACGCATCCTCCTTCGGAAACTGAGAATAGTAGATCTCCTGATATACGGGACAGTTCGCCAGCAGTTCCTCATGGGTCCCGATCCCGGCCACTTCCCCGTCGTCCAGCACGATGATCTGATCGGCATACTGGATGGAAGACGCCCGCTGGGACACGATAAACACCGTCAGCTTTTCCTTCATCCCTCTGATGGCCGCCCGCAGCTTCGCATCGGTGGCAAAGTCCAGAGCCGACGCGCTGTCGTCCAGGATCAGGATCTCCGGTTTCTTCACCAGAGCCCTGGCGATGGTGAGCCTCTGGCGCTGGCCGCCGGATAAGTTTCTGCCGCCCTGGTTCACCATGGTATCCAGACCATTCTCCTTCTTCTCCACAAATTCTTTTGCCTGGGACAGTTCCAGAGCTTCCCACATCTCCTCTTCACCGGCATTTTCTTTTCCCCACCGCAGATTGTCCCGGATGGTCCCTTTAAAGAGCACCGCCTTCTGCGGTACCACGCCGATCTTGTCCCGCAGCACATGGAGCGGGTACTCTTTCACATCGCGCCCGTCCACCAGGATCTGCCCTTCCGTCGCGTCGTAAAAACGGGGGATCAGGTTCACCAGGGAAGTCTTTCCCGATCCGGTGCCGCCGATGATCCCGATGGTCTGCCCTCTCTCTGCCCGGAAATCTATATCCGTAAGGGAATTGGCTCCGGCATGGCGGTAGGCCAGGCTCACATGGGAAAACTCCACCGTTCCCCTGCTGCCCGTCCCGTCCTCTGTCCAGCCCTCCTCCGAAGGGGATGTCATAGAGGGCTCCGTCTCCAGCACGGCCGAGATGCGGCTGGCGCAGGCCAGAGCCTTGGTGATGGTGATGATCAGGTTCGCCAGCTTGATCAGCTCCACCAGGATCTGGGACATATAATTGACCAGAGCCACCACTTCTCCCTGGGTGATGATGCCTCCGTCCACCTGGATGGCCCCCGTCCAGATCAGAGCTACCACAGCGCCGTTGATGATCACATAAGTCATGGGATTCATCAGGGCCGAAATGCGGCCCGCGAAGACCTGTATCCTGGTGAGGGACTCATTTCTCTCTGAAAACCGCTTCCGTTCTTCCTCTTCTTTGTTAAAAGCCCGCAGGACCCGGACGCCGGTCAGGTTTTCCCTGGTGCTGCCCAGCACCTTATCCAGATTGGCCTGCACTTTTTTATAGAGCGGCATGGTGGCCAGCATGATCCCAAATACCACCACCGAGAGGAGGGGGATGGTCACCACGAAGATCATGGCCGCCTTTCCATTGATGGTAAAGGCCATTCCCATGGCCCCGAATACGATAAAGGGCGACCGCAGGAACAGCCTCAGGGTCATATTGACGCCGGACTGGACCTGGTTCACATCACTGGTCATCCTGGTGATCATGGTGGAAGTGCCCAGCGTATCCATCTCCGTGTAGGAAAGGCTCTGGATATGGGAGAAAAGGGCGTGGCGGACTCCCGTCGCGAAGCCCACCGCCGCTTTGGCCGCGAAATACTGGGCCGTCACCGAACAGATCAACCCGACGACGCCCAGTCCCACCATGACCAGACACATGCGGACCACATATCCCATATCCCTTCCCGCGATGCCCTTGTCGATGACGGCCGCCATGACCAGGGGCACCAGCAGCTCAAAGGAAGCCTCCAGCAGCTTGAACAGCGGTCCCAGGATACTCTCTTTTTTGTAATGGCTTAAATATACAAGAAGCTTTTTCATCCTCTCACCTTTCCTGTGATCCCTTCCATAAAGATGATGTCCCGACGGCGGCAAAACCATTCCGCAAAGCGCGCCGTCCTCCGATCTCTTTTTCCCATTTCCGAAACCATCCCAAAGGAAGCTCCGGATACGGACGGCCGTACGCCGTCTGCGATCACACGATATTTCTTGCTTTTATCCGTTTTTTATACTATCATAATTTTTAATATATGAAAATTATTATATAGATATGGTTTCCATATTATATAAATATATCAGGAGGTCTCCATGGATTTAAAGCAGCTCACCTATTTCACCACGGTCGTCGATGAAGGCACCATCTCCGCTGCCGCGAAAAAGCTCCACATGACCCAGCCTCCCCTCAGCACCCAGCTGAAACTGCTGGAGGAGGAAGCGGGCTGTCTCCTCTTTGAGCGGGGGCCGCGGTCCATCCGGCTCACAGATGCCGGACGGATGATGTATGAGCGGGCCGTTACCTTGCTGCACATGTCTTCCCTGATCAAGGAAGAGCTGGAGGAATACCGTCTTGGTTCCCACGGGACCCTGCGGCTGGGCGTCGTCTCCTCTGTAGGCAGCACCTTGTTCTGCCGCTGGTTCCGGGAGTTCCATGAGGCCCATCCCGGCATCCGTTTTGAAATTTCCGAAGCCAACACCTATCAGCTCCTGGAAAACCTCCAGGACGGGTTCATCGAACTGGCCATCGTGCGCACGCCCTTCCCCGCCGGCGGCTTTACCAGTATTCCCATCAAGGAGGAACCGATCCTGACGGCAGGCCACCGGAAATATTTTGAAGGACTGGAGGGAACCATCTCTCTGGAGGAACTGGCCCGCCGTCCGCTGATCCTCTACAGGCGGTGGGAACCTGTGCTGGAGGAGGCATTCGGCCGGGCCGGGCTGAAACTGCTGCCCTTCTGCAAAAACGACTCTGCCAATACCACCGCCTTCTGGGCCGACGCCGGCCTGGGCGTGGGGATCCTTCCCGCCTCCTCCGCGCCCCTGTTCCGGAATCCGGAGACGGTTTGCCTCTCCATCGGAGACGGCAGTCTGGTGTCCGCCATCTCCCTCATCCATGGACGGAATTCCTATCTCTCAAGAGCCGCCAGAGCGTTCATGGAATATCTACAGGAAGAGAAAAACCGGGAGGAATGAGTATCCGGCATCGCCGCGGCGCCGGTCTCACGGCGCAAAAAAGGGAACGGCAGAAAACCGTTCCCTCTTATTCTTATCTTTATCCCAATACGTCTACCGCACAGTACGGAGTCGTAAAGTACATGGACGAGATCCCAATGCCGCGGGACTCATCAATGGCATGGATCACCTGGCCGCCGCCGATATAGAGGGCCACATGATAAATGCTCCCGCCGCTGGCGTAGAAGATCAGATCGCCGGGCTCCACCGCGCTCAAAGATACCTGATAGCCGTCGCCGGCCTGGGCCCTGGAAGTTCTGGAAAGCCCCACTCCGAAATGGGCCATGACGCTCTGGGTAAATCCGGAGCAGTCTGCGCCGCTGGTCAGGCTTGTCCCGCCCCAGACATAGGGATTGCCGATAAACTGCTTCGCGTATGCCACCACTGCATCCCTGGTGGAGGACTGGGCCGCCGCTTCCGCCTCATCGGCTCTGCGCTGCGCCTCTTCCTCCTGAGCCTTTTCCTCCTCCAGAGAGATCGCTTCATCAAACTTTACATAGACATCCACATACTGAGCGGAAATATATCCGGTCACCGGATTGCCCTCGTCGTCATTTCCAAGAGAGATCTTTACAAAGTCTCCTGTCTCTTCCAAAACCGTATAAGTCTCACCGCTCCAGAGCTTGGTGATGACTTCGCTCTCGGTGTTGGGCTCTGTGCGGACCCGCAGGCCTCCCTCGGTCACATATCCGAACATCTTGCCGATCTCCATGGCCAGCGCCTTTGCCTCTTCGCCGGTCACGAAGTATTCTGCCTTGATATATCCCTCTACAGAACCGGAAGTGATCTTGTACCAGGTGCCGTCCTCCGCCTCAACGGTCTCCAGAATATCCGCGGCACAGTGGTTGTAGATCTTTCCGACGATCTCTCCGTCTGTACTGGCTGAATCCCGGATATTGACATAGTCGTCATCTCCATTGACGGTGGAAACTGCAATATCATCATAGGGAGAGCTTACGGACTCCTTTACCGTCTGCCCCGCGGCAGCCAGCGCCGTCAGCGCGCTCTGGGAAGATTCCTCCAGGGCCTCCGCCGACTTCTGCACGTCACCGGTGGAAGCCGCCTCCTCTGTCTTCGATTCTACTGTCACCAGACTGGTCGCTCCCGGCATGGCAAAAGCAGTCGTGCTCATGGCCATCGCTGCGCAGAGGCAGCCAGCCGCAACCAAGGTCTTTGCTTTTCTCATATGGTCCTCCAAACTGAACTGTTACATCTTTCCGTTATTTATTACAAAATTATTACAACACCACTCTAGTATAACAGCCGTTGAGAGACTTGTCAACCCCTTGGCACTCCATCCAAAAAACAACCGTAAACGTTCCCTGTACAAAACAAACGCTTCTGCCCGCGGCGGGACGGAACAGGCGGGCCGGGGACGGCCCTGAAAGGCTCCCTTACAGACCGCCGCAGCGCAAAAAGGGCTCTCCCATACGGGAAAGCCCTTAAAATGCTCAAAACGGAATTACTCGATGATGCTGGCTACACGGCCGGATCCTACAGTTCTGCCGCCCTCGCGGATAGCGAAGGTAAGACCCTGCTCCATAGCGATGGGATGGATCAGCTCGATGGTCATCTCAACGTTGTCACCAGGCATGCACATCTCGGTACCTTCGGGAAGGTTGATAACGCCGGTCACGTCCGTTGTTCTGAAGTAGAACTGAGGCCTGTAGTTGTTGAAGAAAGGTGTATGACGGCCGCCCTCGTCCTTGGTCAGAACGTATACCTGAGCGGTGAATTTCTTATGGCAGGTAACGGTGCCGGGTTTAGCCAGAACCTGGCCTCTCTCGATCTCGTTCCTCTGCACACCACGGAGCAGAGCGCCGATGTTGTCACCAGCTACTGCCTCGTCTAACAGCTTACGGAACAT